>NZ_AP019379.1:0-300000 GCF_006741185.1 Buchnera aphidicola (Nipponaphis monzeni)
TTAACTATATTTTTAAATTAACAAAATTATTTAAAAAATTCTTTTTTCTTTATTTCTTTTTTCTTTATTTCTTTTTTCTTTATTTCTTTTTTCTTTGTTTTTTTTTCTTTATTTCTTTTTTTTTTATTTTGTTTTACAATAATTAGAATTACTAAATTTTATAACATATTTCAATACTTATTAGAAAAAGAATAATAATTTATGGATAATTCTAAAATTTTCGAAATAATTATAATAGGCGGAGGACATGCAGGAACAGAAGCTGCTATGGCATCCTCTAGAATGGGTTGTAAAACTTTACTTATAACTCAAAATATATCTACAATTGGAGTTCTATCTTGTAATCCTTCAATAGGTGGAATTGGAAAAGGTCAATTGGTTAAAGAAATTGATGCGCTAGGCGGCGTCATGGGTCAAGCTATTGATCAATCAGGAATTCAATTTAGAATGTTAAATACTAAAAAAGGAGCATCTGTTCAATCTACTAGAGCACAAGCAGATAGAATCTTATATCGTAATGCAATTTTAAAATACTTACAAAATCAAATTAATTTAACAATCTTAGCAGAAGAAGTAACGAGTCTATGTTTAAATGGAAATGTTATTAATGGAGTTAACACTAATACCGGCAATAAATTTAGAAGTAAATCTGTTATTTTGACAACTGGAACTTTTTTATCTGGTAAAATATTTATTGGTGATACTTGTAGTATGGGAGGTCGTAAAGGAGATAAATCTTCAATAAAACTATCTAATCAACTACACAAACTACCTTTCCGAATTAAAAGATTAAAAACAGGAACGCCTCCTAGAATTGATGGAAATACTATAAATTTTAATGTTTTAGAAACACAACAAGGAGATACACCTCCACCTTTTTTTTCTTTTATAAATAACTATTTGTTTCACAATACTAATTTACAAATTGCTTGTCACATTACACATACTAATGAAAAAACACATGATATTATACGTAAAAATTTAAAAAAAAATCCTATTTATTCAGGTAAATTAAAAGGAATTGGACCTAGATACTGTCCTTCCATTGAAGATAAAATAGTACGTTTTCCAAATAAATCCAGCCATCAAATTTTTTTAGAACCAGAAGGACTTTCAACACATATTATTTATCCTAATGGTATTTCTACATGCTTTCCTATTGATATTCAAAAATCTTTAATAACTTCTATAAAAGGTTTAGAACGATCAAAAATAGCATGTCCAGGATATGCTGTTGAGTACGATTATTTTGATCCTAGAGATCTATATTTAACTTTAGAAAGCAAATTAGTTAAAGGTTTATTCTTTGCTGGTCAAATTAATGGCACTACTGGATATGAAGAAGCAGCAGCACAAGGGTTATTAGCAGGAATCAATGCATCTTTATATGTATCTAATTCCAAAGGATGGTTCCCTAAAAGACACGAAGCATATATGGGAGTTTTGATAGATGATTTATGTACCAGAGGAACGGAAGAACCATATAGAATTTTTACATCTAGAGCAGAGCATCGATTATATTTAAGAGAAGATAATGCAGATTTAAGATTAACTCCAATAGGGAAAAAATTAGGTTTAATTAACAAAATAAGATGGAAACGATACATTGAAAAAATTTCTAACATCAAACAAGAAAAAAACGAATTAAATAATTACAAAATTAGTCCTAACACTATAAATGCTAATATTTTAAAAAAAATGACTGGAATTCATATTAAACGTGATACTACTTATACAAGTTTACTTAAAAGACCCGAGGTTTCTTTAAATATTTTAAAACAATTAAACAATTGTAATTATAATCAGGTACAGGACTTAGAAGCTGTTCGTCAAGTAGAATTAAATATAAAATATGAAGGTTACATCAATCGACAAAATAAAGAAATCCAAAAGCATATTGACCATGAACATTTTGTGTTACCTATAAATTTTAATTACAATAAAATTCAAAGTTTGTCATTAGAAACTATATCTAAATTAAACGCTTATAAACCAGTGTCTATAGGTCAAGCATCTCGTATCGGAGGAATTACACCGGCCGCAATATCTATTTTACTTATATATTTCAAAAAAAAAAATTATAAAAAAATAGTTTATTAATGTGTTTTTTTAATAATTTTTTAAAAAAATTATTATGTAAAATAATATTTTATTCACTTCAAAATTTTTTTAATACTACAAAAAAAATAGTTTCGTTTTTTATATAATTAAATTAATCTTTTATTATATAAATATCTGTGCATAAAGTGTAATTATCAGTACATAAATAATCTATAGTATTTACATAAAAACACATATTTATACAGTTATTTATACAAATACTCATATGTATTTGAGTTGTAATTTTTTTACAAATATAAAACTAAAAAATGTTCCTTATTTTTTAATAAACTTTTTAATAAAAAATATTGAATGAATAGTAACAAGTTTGATATATATTAAGTAATAATGTATATGAATGCTAAACAATATTATTGTTATTTTATTAGTATTTTAGATTGCAAAAAAAATAATGATTTAAAAAAAAATAAATTTTCTAAAAATTCAAAATAACTAAGAATAGTATTATGTATATACATGTATTACATTTAAATTAGCATATATTTTAATAATTTTCACAAAAAATTTTTTACAAGTAAAGGGAAATTATATTTATGACGGAAAATTATTGGACAAATCCAAAAAATTACATAAGTCATCATTTGAAACATTTACAAATAGACATGCGTAGTTTACAATTGGTAGATTATAAAGAAAATGTCAACAACTTTTGGTATTTGAATATAGATTCAATATTTTTTTCTATTGTATTAGGAATATTGTTTTTAGGAACATTTTATATGTTCACTCAAACGATAACTGTTGAAGAACCAAATAAATTACAAATAAGCATAGAATTAATAACCTCCTTTATAAAAAATAATATTCAAGAAATTTATAAAGGAAAAAATCAATTACTTGCTCCTTTAAGTTTTACTATATTTATTTGGGTATTTCTAATGAATTGCATGGATCTTATCCCTGTTGACTTATTTCCTTTTATAGCACAGAAAATATTTGGATATAGTAATATCCGAATTGTACCGTCTGCAGATATTAATATCACTTTTTCGTTATCCATTGGCATTTTATTTTTAATTTTATACTATGGATTTAAAAACAAAGGTATGAAAGGATTTCTTAAAGAATTTATATCTCATCCTTTTAAACATCCCTTATTTTGTATAGTTAACTTTATATTAGAAAGTGTTAATTTATTATCTAAACCCGTATCTTTAGGTTTGCGATTATTTGGAAATATGTACGCAGGAGAAATCGTTTTTGTTTTAATTTCTGGATTTGTTCCTTGGTGGTTACAATGGTTATTAAGTGTTCCTTGGGCAATTTTTCATATATTAGTAATTTTTTTGCAAGCTTTTATTTTTATGATGTTAACTGTTGTATATTTATCTATGTTTTTAAATAAAAGTTAAAACTACAACAACATCACAACAACAAACATTAAATATTTAAAAAAAACAATTTTTGAAAAAAGGAAAAAATACAATGGAACATATAAATGTAGATATGTTATATTTATCTGCAGCTATTATTTTAGGGTTTTCAGCAATAGGAGCCGCTATAGGAATAAGTATTTTAGGTAGTAAGTTTTTAGAAGGAGCAGCTAGACAACCTGATCTTATTCCTATACTTAGAACTCAGTTTTTCGTTATTATGGGTTTAATAGATGCAATCCCAATGATTGCAGTTGGAATTAGTTTATATTTACTATTTGCTGTAGTTTAATTCTATTAATAAATTAATTATAAATTATTAAGTAATAGTAAATATTTATAATAGTTATTTATTTCAAATTTTTAAACAAAGGAATATTAATGTGAATTTTAACATCACTATTTTAGGGCAAGCAATATCATTTATTATTTTTGTTGTAATTGCTATGAAATTTATTTGGCCACCAATAATACAATCTATAGAATTAAAACAACTAAATTTAAAAAAATCTTTAAAAATGCAAAAAGATATTAAATCAAGTTTTAAAAATTCAGAAATTCTTATTAAAGAAACAATTAATAACGCAAAATGTACCGCATTCAAAATTATAGAAGAAGCAAATATAAATAAACATAAAATCTTAGCAGAAGTTGAATTAGAAGCTATAAAAAAAAGAGATTTAATCATATCTCAAGCATATTTTGATATAGAAGTTCAACGTCAAAAAATCTATAAAAAATTAAAAAATGAAATTAGTGACTTATCAGTATCAATTGCAAAAAAAATAATTATTGATACTTTAAAAACAAATGAAGATATTAGCATGATAAGTAATTTAATTTCAAATTAACCTTATAATTTTTAACAAATTAAAAATGATAAAATTAACAACTATTGCCCGACCGTACGCTAAAGCAGCTTTTGAGTTTTCTCATGAACAACAATCAATTAAAGAATGGGAAAACATGTTATCTATAGTCACTTACATTGCACATATTAAAGATATAAAAGTAATAGTAGCTGGTATATTAGGAAGAAAAATTTCTACAGAAATTTTTCTTCAGTTATGTAAAGAATATATTAACGATCACTTTATGAATTTTATTAAAATACTTTCTAATAATAAACGTTTGTACGTAATAAAATATGTTTATTTACAATTTATGGAATATCAACGTAACTTTAAAGAAATCACAAATATTAATATAATTTCTTCAAAGAAGATAAATAAAGAACATTTAAATAAAATTAAATTTACGATACAAAATAAACTTACAAAAAAAATATATCTTAACAATACAATAGATGACTCAATTATTAGTGGTAAAATATTTAAATCAGGAAATAATGTTATCAATAATTCAATTTGCAATCATTTAAAAAATTTAAAAAAATTTTTAAAAAAATAATTAATAGGATAATACATTCAATGCGATTAAATGCTACTGAAATTAGTGAGTTAATTAAAAAACGTATTGCACAATTCAAAGTTACTCCTGAAAGCTATAATGAAGGTTCAATAATTTCAGTAAGTGATGGAATTATACATATCGTAGGATTAACTAATGTGATGCAAGGAGAAATGATATTACTTCCAGGTGATAAATACGCTATTGCTTTAAATTTAGAAAGAGATTCTGTAGGTGCTGTAGTAATAGGTTCATATATTGATTTAATTGAAGGTATGAATGTACGATGCACTGGGCGTATTTTAGAAGTACCTGTTGGATCAAACTTATTAGGCAGAGTATTAAATAGTTTAGGAGAACCTATTGATGGAAAACATGATTTAAAAATCAACCAATATTCACCTGTTGAGAATCCAGCACCAAATGTTATTGATCGTATTGCTATCACTAAACCTTTACAAACAGGGTATAAAATTATAGATGCAATGATTCCTATAGGCCAAGGACAAAGAGAATTAATTATAGGTGATAGACAAACAGGTAAAACTGCCCTTGCAATAGATACTATTATTAATCAATGTCACTCGGGTATAAAATGTATTTATGTAGCCATAGGACAAAAAAATTCTACTATTTGTAACGTAGTAGATAAATTAAAAAAACATCAAGCATTACAAAATACTATTGTTATCGTTGCTTCTGCATCTGATTCTGCCATTTTACAATATATTGCACCATATGCTGGATGCGCTATGGGAGAATTTTTTAGGAATAAAGGGGAGCATGCTTTAATTGTTTATGACGATTTATCTAAACATGCTGTATCTTATCGACAAATTTCTTTATTACTAAAAAGACCTCCTGGAAGAGAAGCATTCCCTGGAGATATTTTTTATTTACATGCTAGATTATTAGAAAGATCTGCATCTGTGAATACAAAATATGTAGAACAAATGACCAAAGGGAAAATAAAAAATAAAACAGGATCATTAACAGCTTTACCTATTATTGAAACTCAATTAGGTGACGTATCAGCTTTTATTCCTACAAATATTATTTCTATAACAGATGGACAAATTTTTTTAGAAACAAGTTTGTTTAATGCTGGTATATATCCAGCAGTTAATCCAGGTATTTCTGTATCAAGAATCGGAAATGCTGCTCAATCTAAAATTATAAAAAAATTATCTAGCGGAATTAGAACTACATTAGCTCAATATCGAGAATTAGCTACTTTTTCTCAATTTTCATCCGATTTAGACAAAAATACTAAAAATCAATTAAGTCATGGTCAAAAAATTACGGAACTTTTCAAACAAAAACAATATACTCCAATGAGTATATCGGAACAATCTTTAATACTATTTAGTATTAGAAACTCTTTATTGCAAGATGTACCTTTAGATAAAATATTTTTATTTGAAGAATTGTTAATAAAATACGCTCACCTTAATCATTCAACATTAATGAAAAAAATAGATAATAATGGTTGTTATGATTCTAATATTATAAAAGAGATAAAATTTTTGATTACCAATTTTAAAAATGATAATAATTGGTAATATGAATTTTATTAATTGTGTATTAATAAAAATAAGAGTTTAATCAATGTCCAGTAGTAAAGAAATACAAAATAAAATTAATAGTGTACGTAATACCCAAAAAATTACGAAAGTAATGGAAATGGTAGCAATAACTAAAATAAGTAAATTACAAAAAAAAATTAATAACAGTCTATCATATTTTCAATCTATAACTCAAATTATTACAAAAGTTATGTATGGCAATATAGAATATCAAAATAAATATTGTATTATTAGAAAAAAAGTTAAACGAATAAGTTTGATAATTGTGTCAACAAATAGAGGATTATGTGGTAGTTTAAATATTAATTTATTTAAACAAATAATAAAATATATCAATAATTGCAAACATGAAAACATTTTATGTGACTTATATATTTTAGGAACAAAAGGTATTACTTTTTTTAATACATTAAAAGATGATGTATCACTAAATATTAAAAATATTGAAAATGATACTTCTTTATTTAACATACTTAAAAAATTAATAAAACATTATAATATTAAAAACATTGATAAAATTTGTATTGCTAGTAATTACTTAAAAAATAAAACATTACAAATTCCAAAAATTATTTCGCTATTACCCATTACTTTAAAACATGATCTTAATATCAACAGTAATAAATATTGGAGTTATTTATATGAACCTAATTTAAAATTTTTATTAGACCAATTAATATATCGTTATTTAAAATCTAAAACACATAAATGTATTTTAGAAAATTTTATTTGTGAACAATCAGCTCGAATGATTGCAATGAAAACTGCTACAGATAACAGTAATAAGGTTATTAATGAATTGCAGTTACTACACAATAAAACACGTCAATTTAATATTACTCAAGAGTTAACTGAAATTATCTCAGGTATGTCAGCTATAATATCAGATTAATGTTTTATAAGGAAAAATGTAATGAGTGGAATAATTGTACAAGTGATAGGAACTATTGTTGATGTTGAATTTCCTTACACTTCTATACCTAAAATTTATGATGCATTAAAATTAAATAATAATAATATAAATTTATTATTAGAAGTTCAGCAGCAATTAGGAGGAGGAATTGTCAGATGTATTGTTATGGGTCCTTCTGAAGGAATTAAAAGAGGATTATTAGTATCTAATTTAGGACATGGTATTAGAGTACCCGTCGGAAACGCTACTTTAGGTAGAATAATTAATGTATTAGGTGAACCCATTGATGGGAAAGGTATATTAAAAAGTCATAATAATCAAAATGTTGAATATTGGAATATTCACAGAAACCCTCCAAGTTATTCAGACCAATCTATAAATCATACTATTTTGGAAACAGGGATTAAAGTCATTGACTTAATGTGTCCATTTTCTAAGGGAGGAAAAGTAGGATTATTTGGTGGAGCTGGAGTTGGAAAAACAGTTAATATGATGGAATTAATTCGTAACATTGCTGTTGAACATTCAGGATATTCTGTTTTTACTGGAGTAGGAGAAAGAATAAGAGAAGGTAACGATTTCTATGTTGAAATGCAAGAATCTAAAGTATTAGATAAAATATCTCTTGTTTATGGACAAATGAATGAACCAGCAGGTAATAGATTAAGAGTAGCATTTACAGGATTAACTTTAGCTGAAAAATTTAGAGACGAAGGAAAAGATGTATTATTATTTATTGATAATATTTATCGTTATACGCTAGCAGGAACTGAAGTATCTGCTTTATTAGGAAGAATTCCTTCAGCTGTAGGTTATCAACCTACTTTATCCGAAGAAATGGGAATTTTACAAGAACGTATTACTTCTACACACAAGGGATCAATTACATCTATTCAAGCAGTATATGTTCCAGCAGACGACTTAACTGATCCTTCTCCAGCAACTACTTTTTCTCATTTAGATTCTACTATTACGTTAAGTCGTCAAATTGCGTCATTAGGAATATATCCTGCAATCGATCCTTTATTATCAACAAGTCGTCAATTAGATCCTTTAATAATAGGAGTAGAACACTATAATACTGCCCGAAAAGTTCAAAATATTTTACAACGTTATCAAGAATTAAAAGATATTATAGCTATTTTAGGAATGGATGAATTATCAGAAGATGATAAATTAATAGTTAAAAGAGCTAGAAAAGTTCAAAAATTTTTATCACAACCTTTTTTTGTTGGAGAAATATTTACTGGATTAAAAGGGAAATATGTATCTTTAAAAAATACTATTAAAGGATTTAATCAAATTCTTGATGGAAAACTTGATGAATTACCTGAACAATTTTTTTATATGGTAGGTTCTATCGAAGATGTAATTACAAAGTCTAAAAGTTGTTAAATCTTTTCATTTGCAAAACATAATATAGGATATCATAAATAATGAGCTTTCATTTAAAAATAATAAATATTACATGTAATGTTTATTCAAATATTGTTAAAAAAATAAACTTATCTGGAATAGAAGGAGAATTAGGAATATATACAGGCCATACATACCTTTTGACTACTATAAAACCTGGCTTGTTATATATATTAAATGACAATAATACAGAGAAACATTTTTATATAACAGGTGGTATTATAGAAATTCAACCGATAAAAGTAACAATTTTAGCAGATAAATTTTTTTATAGTTCAGACATGAATGAACTAGATATGTTAGCAAAAAAAGAAACAATTAAAAAAAATATTTTACATTATGCTAATAATCATAATAAACTAAAATTGCTAAATCAAAAGTTTTTAACAATATCTAAAAAACTACATTTTTTAGATATTGTTAAAAAGTCTAGATTAAAATAATTTTATTATAATTATTTTAATCTAGATTAATTATATTATTATGTTAAATATTCATTATTATTTGTAATAATATATAATGTTTAATATTGTTATTTCAATAGTATTAATTTCTTAAATTTTAAAATATAAAATTGTAAATATAAATTATATAATTTATATACCATCAATTAAAAATCAATATTTTTTGCTTTTAAAGCATTTAATGCAATAAAATTTTTTCTAGGTTCAACATAATCTCCCATTAATATATTAAATAATCTATCAGCTGTTAAAGCATCTTTTATAGAAATTTGTAACATAGTTCTACAACTAGGATCCATTGTAGTTTCCCATAATTGGTTGGGGTTCATTTCTCCTAAACCCTTATACCTTTGAATAAATAATCCTTTTTGTGAATCTCGTACTAAATAGTGCAAAGTTTTTTCAATATTTAATAAAGAGTAACATTTACTATTTTTTTTAATATAAGCTTTTTTAGAAATAAATTGATTAATTTTACTACTTAACAATAATACTTTATTATATATTTCACTTGTAAAAAAATCATACTTAAATTTGTAAGAATAATTTTCTCCATATATAGATTCTTGTAAAATAGGTTCAAATATGTTTGAACCTGTTTTATTTGTCAATACAAAGCTATATTTATTAAAACTATTCGTTGTAATATTTAGTTGTGTTACTATCCTATTCATCCATTTTAAAACATTATCTTTGTCTTTAAAAGGACAAAGAATAGATTCATAAATTAATGTTCTTAAAACATTAGATCTAATGTTAGTAATATTATTTTTTATAATTTTCTTAGCATTATTATATTCTAAAATTAACTTTTTAAATTCACTAATATGAATTATTTGTGTATTAGGTATAGATATATAAAATAAACTATTTTGTAAAGCTATTTTCAATTGATATCTAGACATATCTTCATCATCTTTAATATATTGCTCATTTTTACCATTTTTAATTTTATATAAAGGTGGTTGAGCGATATATACATATCCTTTATGAATAATTTCTGGCATATAACGATAAAAGAAAGTTAATAATAATGTACGAATGTGTGATCCATCAACATCTGCATCAGTCATAATAATAATACTATGATATCTTAATTTATTAAGGTTAAACTCATTTTTACCAACTCCACAACCTAATGCTGTAACAAGATTAGCAATTTCTTGAGAAGATAGCATTTTATTAAATTTTGCTTTTTCAACATTCAAAATTTTTCCTTTTAAAGGTAAAATAGCTTGATTTTTACGATTTCTACCTTGTTTCGCTGACCCCCCAGCTGAATCTCCTTCTACTATATAAATTTCAGATAAATCTGGATTACGTTCTTGACAATCAGCTAATTTACCAGGAAGCCCTGTAATTTCCAAAAAACTTTTTTTACGAGTCATCTCTCGAGCACGTTTAGCAGCTTCCCTTGAACGAGCTGATTCAACAATTTTAGTAATAATAATTTTTGAATCTTGTGGGTTTTCTAATAAATACTCCATAAAATGTTTCATAGTCACCGACTCTACTACAGACTTTACTTCAGAAGAAACTAATTTTTCTTTAGTTTGTGAAGAAAATTTAGGGTTAGGTGTCTTTATAGATAAAATAGCTGTCAATCCTTCTCTAGTATCATCTCCAGAAATTATTAATTTATTTTTTTTAATATAGCTTTCTTGTTCAATATAATTATTTATAGTACGAGTCAATGCTGACTTAAGTCCAGATAAATGAGTTCCACCATAATTTTGAGGGATATTATTAGTAAAACAATATATTTTTTCTTGAAACGAAGAATTCCACTGTATCCCAACTTCTACTGTAATAGTATTTTTTTCTTCTATAAAATAAAATATTTTAGAATGAATAATTTTTTTATTTTTATGTAAAAAATTAATAAAAGATTGCAAACCTCCTTTATGATAATGTTGTTGATAAATTTTTTTTCGAATATCATTTAAATAAATAGAAATACCTGGATTAAGAAAAGATAATTCTCTTAACCTTTTTTCTAAAATTTCATATTTAAAATTTGTTACATTAGTAAATATTTCAAGATTAGGCCAAAATCTAATTTTTGTCCCAGTAATGGTAGTATCATCAATTATTTTTAAAGGGAATAAAGGAATACCTTGAGAATATATTTGTTGGTAAACTTTGTTATCTCTATAAATAGTTAATTCTAATTTTTCTGATAATGCATTAACTACCGAAATTCCGACTCCATGTAAACCACCTGATACTTTATAAGAATGATCATCAAATTTACCTCCAGCATGAAGCACTGTCATAATAACTTGGGCAGCAGAAAATCCTTCTTCAGGATGGATATCAGTTGGAATACCTCTTCCATTATCTTCAATAGAAATAGAATTATCTAAATTAATAGTTACTGTAATTTTTTCACAATAACCAGCTAAAGCTTCATCAATTGAATTATCTACAACTTCAAATACCATATGATGTAAACCACTTCCATCATCTGTATTACCTATATACATACCAGGACGCTTTTTAACAGCATCTAATCCTTTTAATATTTTTATATTTGATGAATTATAGGTATTTACTGACATTCATATTCCTTTGTTAAAAAATATTAGTTTATTTATAAATATTGTTACTAAACAATATTTATTCATTATACAAATAATAATTTGTTAATTAATATTACGTAATTATTTTGATTAATATCAATTGTTAATTAATTTTTTAATAATATAATAATTAATTATATCACGTTAATATATTGTTTTTTTTTTAAAAAATTAAAGGCATAACAATAAAACAGTCTTTAGAAATTATTTCTCTTTGTACTTGAATAGTAGAAATAGGCTTATTAAACAAAACATAAATAAAATCATCTTTAATGACATTCAAAATATCTATAATATAAGTCGCATTAATAACAAATTTAATATCTTCTTCATTGTCAGTATCAACTTGAATATTTTCTTCTGCTATTTCATCTTCTTCATTACTAGCAGTTAATTTTAAAAAATTTTTTTTAATATAAAATTGCACAGCTTTAAATTTTTTATCTGATAAAACAGAAATTCTTGTTAAAGATTGTTTCAATTGTAACGAACTTATTTTTAAAATAGTATCAAATTTTTTAATAACTAATTTTTTATAATGAGGGAAATTTCCTTCTATTAATTTTGTAGTAAATGTGATATCATTGATTTTCAACTTAAAATTTTTTTTATTAATTGATATTATAATTAGTTCAGAACTATCATTTAATAATCTAACCATTTCAATAACATTCTTTCTAGATATTATAACAGTATAAGATAATATATTTGTATTTAATTCTACACTTAAAATAGCCATTCTATGTCCATCTGTAGTCACAGACTTTAATGTTTTATTATAAATTTCTAATAACATACCATTTAAACAATATTGTATATCATTAGTTGCCATACAAAATTGAGTAGTTTTTATAACGTTCTTAAAAATTTTTTCAGAAATATTAAATTGTACTTGATAAGTAGAAAAATATAATTTAGGATAATTCATAGCAGGTAACGTTAATAATTTAAAATAACTAAATAGAGTAGTTATTTGTAAAATATTATTTTCTATTTGTTCAATTTTTACAATTGATTGACTAGGCAAACCTTTACAAATATTTAATAATTTTTTACCTGAAACAGTAATTTCTCCCGCACTATAAAAATTTTTCACATAAATTTTTGCTACAATCTCAGTTTCTAAATTACTTGCTGTTAACGTTAAACATTTTTGATTTATTTTGATTAAAATGTTTTGAAATATAGTAGATATGTCGTTTTTTTGTAAAATAGGTGTTATGTATTGTAATTTTTTTAGTAATTTATATGCTTCTATAGTAAACTTCATAATGTTTATATTAAAAAATAATTAAATTTAAAAAATAATTATATTATATATATAATATAATAAGTAAATTTTTTATAATTAGTGTATTTGTATATTTTATATGAAATTTTTATTACAAGAGGTTAACAACATTAAATAATGTCATAGTTTATACTATGAAATAACATATTATATAAAATATATTTTAAATATATTTAAAATATAAAAGATATTTTAATATGTGTTTAGTTAATAGAAAATTATATTTATTAAAGTATTTTTATAATTCATAATAAAATATATTTTGTTATTTTAAATAAATTGTATATAATATTTAAATAAACCTTTGATATCTTTTATTATTAATAATAAATAACATTTAATATTAATTAATAAAATATATTTGCCAATGATAATAAAAAATTCTTCAACTGATAAATAGTAAAGAATTCATTATTCTTGATATTTAATAATTTAATAAACTAATAATAATATTGTTATTAGTTTATTATATTTAAATTAAAAAATTAACAATGATTATTGTTGTTTAATAAACCATTATATTAAATAACAATTTATTACTTAAACAAGCTAAATGACAGACTAATATTAAATTTGTTTAATTCGTTAAGTATTATTAATAAGTAGAATATCATTCTATTTATATAAATGTTTTTTACGTACATTTTTTTAAATTTATATTATTTAATATAAATATATAAAATATTATTTTAAAAAATCTTTTACATAAAAACAAAAAATGTAACTTTTAATTTCTATTAAAAAACATGCATGAATTCACTTACTAATAATCACTACAATTTTTTTTAAAAAAAATTATTTTAAAATTAAATATTAGTACTTAAAAATTAAGATATACAACTAATAATTTTTTTTAAACTATCGTTAGTATTATGACAAAATTTTTGTTAAATATTAATTTCAATTCCAAAAAAATTTTAAAAACTTTATTTTATAAAAATTTATTTATTTTTTTTATTGTTAATAATATTTTTTTAATATTCGTTGTGAGATAACAATTTTAATAATTTGTTTTATTAAGATATTATTTAAAAATTTTTTAATATAGTATTGATTATTAGTTAATGTAAATTTGTTAAATATATTTTTATAATTATTAATTCTTAGAAACTATTTTTAGTTATCAAATATTATATTAAAACTAAATTAGTTATATAAAAAATATATTTTTTTGAAAATACTACATTCATACATTTTATATGATGTATTTTTTAAAACTTAAATACATTATATTTTAAAAAATTAACTATTCGATAACTAAAATATGTTAAAACATTTTGCTAATTCATTGTTAATCAATATTAAAAACTTTTTTTATTATAATATAATTTATACATGTGTTTTAAATATTAACTGCATCAATATATATTTATATATTTTACTATATTAACATATAAAATTTAATTTATTTAAAAAATAACAGTAATAATTTTTAATAAACTTGTCTTAATAAATTAGGAATAAATATGAAAAGAACTTTCCAACCATCTGTATTAAAAAAGTGCAGATCCCACGGATTTAGAGCAAGAATGGCTACTAAAAACGGTCGTTATATTTTGTCAAGAAGACGATCTAAATTACGTTTACGTCTAACTATTTCTACTAAATTATAATTAATTTCATGATTCGTTTTGTGTTTTCTAAAAAACTACGTTTATTAAATTCCTCACAATTTTCTTACGTATTTCAAAAACCATTTAAAATTAGTAATAAAGAGTTAATAATTTTAGCTCGTAAAAACATATTACCATATCCTCGTATAGGTATTTTAATTGGGTGTAAAAGTATCAAAAAGGCTCATGATCGTAATAGAATTAAAAGATTAATCCGAGAAACATTTAGACTATCACAAAATAAACTGATTGCTATGGATTATATTGTGATAGCGAAAAAAAAAATAAAATTGTTAGATAATAATATTATATTAATAACAAAATTGGAGCTTTTATGGTTACGTTATTGTCAAATATTACTAAAACGTTAATTTTATGTATTAAAATATATCAAAAATATATTAGCATTTTAATACAACCACATTGTCGGTATTATCCATCTTGTTCTCAATATGCTATTCAAATGTTAAATAATGTTAATTTATTTAAAAGTATATGGTTAATATTCAAAAGAATATTAAAATGTCAACCTTTATATACAGGTGGAATAGATAACCCTTTTAAAAAACACTAATTAACGAGAATATTAATAATGGATTTTAAACGTAATTGTACAATTTTTATTTTTTTAATACTTATAGTTTTATTTTGGTATATATGGTATGAAAAATCATCTAATGACTTACATAAAACAAGTCGACAATACACTAAAACTCAACATTTTAATAACATAAATAATGTTGAGTATTTAAAAGATAAAGTTGTAATTCAAACAGATGTTTTAAAATTAGTTATTAACAAATATGGAGGAGATATTGAAAAAGTTGATTTATTAAAATATAAAAAAAAATTGAATTCTTTAAATTATTACCGCCTATTAGATACTTCTAAAAATTTTATATATCAAGCTCAAAGTGGTCTAATAGGTATTGATGGGCCAGATAATCCTATTTATAATCGAAGACCTCATTACATTACTTCAAAAAATTCTTTTAAATTAAATACTGGAGATCATGAAATAAGAGTTCCTATGACATGGAAATCTAAAGAAGGAGTAGTTATTGTAAAAACATTTATATTTACCCCTAAACAATATAACATTAAAGTTAATTTCGATATATTTAATAACACTAATAAATGTTTAAAAGTTATTATGTTTAATCAATTAAAACAAACAGCAGATAAATCTAAAAAATTAGATTTTGATACTTCTGATAATACATTTAGATCTTTTAGAGGTGCAGCTTTTTCAACAATAACTGATAAATTTCACAAACATAATTTTAATGATATTCTAAATAATAAAAATATTTATATACATACTAAAGTTCAATGGATATCTATGTTACAACAATATTTTGTTACAGCATGGATACCTAATAATAATATAGAAAATACTATTTATACTAATAATTTAGGTAATGGAATAGTAACTATTGGTTATAAATCAAACGTTCATCAAATTAAACCATATTTAAAACATACAATTTACTCTAAACTTTGGGTTGGACCTAAAATTCAAGACAAAATGGCTTTAACAGCAAATAATCTTGAATTAACTATAGATTACGGTTGGTTATGGTTTCTTTCACAACCATTATTCCAATTACTTAATTTAATACACCAAAAAATTAGCAATTGGGGTTTTTCTATCATTTTAATAACTTTTATTATGAAAGCTATTATGTTTCCTTTATTTAAGATACAATGTGTGTCTATGACAAAAATGCGTACGATTCAACCTGAAATAAATATTATAAAAAACAAATATAAAAACGATAAAAAAAAATTAAGCCAAGAAATTATAAATTTATATAAAATTAATAAAATAAATCCTTTAGGAGGGTGTTTGCCTATGTTAATTCAAATGCCTATTTTTTTAGCTCTGTACTACATGCTTATGGGATCAGTAGAGTTAAGACATGCACCATTTATATTATGGATTCATGATTTATCTAACAAAGATCCTTATTATATACTACCTATACTTATGGGCAGCACTATGTTGTTAGTTCAAAAAACTTCCCCAAATAATATTACCTTAGACAAAAATCAACAAAATATTATGAATGTTATGCCTTTAGTATTAACAACTTTTTTTTTATGGTTTCCGTCTGGATTAGTTTTATATTATATAATAAATAACTTGTTAACTGTTATACAACAATGGTTAGTTTCGTATAACTTTAAAAAATGAAATAAATTAAAATTTTAAAAATATTAAAAAAATATACGATTTATAAAAAATAAATATTAAAAAATAATTTATATAAAAAAATCTTATGAACAAAACAGATACTATTGTTGCACAAATTACCCCTGAAGGAAAATCTGGAGTAGCTATTGTAAGAATTTCAGGAGAAAAAGCTCCTGAAGTATGTATGAAAGTTTTAAAAAAAATACCTAGTCCTAGATATGCTCATTATTTAAACTTTTTCGATAATAATAATTGTATAATAGATCAAGGTATAGGAATATGGTTTCCTGCTCCTTATTCATTCACTGGAGAAAATATATTAGAACTCCAAGGGCATGGTAATCCAATTTTAATCAATCTAATTCTAAAAACAATTCTAAGCATACCTGGTCTACGATTTGCTACACCTGGAGAATTCTCAAAACGTGCTTTTTTAAATGGTAAAATAGATTTATCACAAGCAGAAGCTATTGCTGATTTGATAAATGCAGAATCAGAACAATCAGCTAGAGCATCATTAAATTCTATGCAAGGTGTGTTTTTAAAAAACATTCAAAAGATTTTAATATCTATTATTTCAATAAGAACAATTATAGAATCATCAATTAATTTCGAAGAAGTTGATGATAAGTTTGTAGAAAATACATTAAATATAAAATTGACAACTTTAATTATTTTTTTAAAAAAGGTAATAAAATCAGCTTATCAAGGAACTATTATAAGAAATGGTTTTAAAATAACTATTATAGGATTACCTAATGTTGGAAAATCTAGCTTACTAAACGCTTTATCATTAAAAAATTTAGCTATTGTCACAAACATTGAAGGAACTACAAGAGATGTAATTCAAAATTATATAAATATAGAAGGAAATATATTTCGTATTAATGATACAGCAGGTTTAAGAAAAACTAACAATATTATTGAATTAATTGGTATTAAAAAAGCGTGGAAAACAGTTAACAAATCACATCATATATTATATGTAATTGATAATATTAATGTAAATGAACAAATACATACACGTATTTTAAATAAAATTCCACCAAGTATCCCACGTACTATTGTTGTTAACAAATGTGACCTTACTAAAAAAAAATATAAATTGAAAACAATGAAATCAATTGATCATGTGTATATATCCTCCAAAAAAAACATAGGTATTAATTTATTACGTCAACATTTATTAAAAAAAAGTGTATTTAATAAAAGTATTACTTTAAATAAAGAACAATTTTCAGCACGCGATCGTCATTTACATTATTTAAATAAATGTTTGTTAGAATTAATCAAAGGAAAAAGAAAATGGGAAAAATTAAAAAAAATAGAATTAATAGCTGAACATATGCGTTTATCACAAATGTATTTAGATAATATTACAGGAACTTTTACTTCTGAAGATCTATTAAATCAAATTTTTTCTAATTTCTGTGTGGGTAAATAATGTTATATAATTCTTTATAACAATATAAATTTTTAAAAAATTTATTAACAATTTGATATATTAATTAAAGAAATAAAAAAATTAATAATTTTGTTATAAGCTATTTACTAACAAATTTTAAATATTGAATGTTACATAAAATATAAAATTATTTTTTATCATAGTTGTGATATTTTTCTTTAAAACTTATTTATTAAATATTAAATATTAATAAATTTTCTAAAAAATCATCACAAAAGTATTAAAAATACTACTTTGAACATTATTAATAACAAATATAAAAAATATTCAAATTACAACTAATATTATTAGCATAAACTATCAATCTCGAAACACTTAAAATAGTTAAAAAACTATTTATAAACATCATATGTACTCAAAACATTCCAAATAAGTATTTATAAACAATTTTATTATTTTTTTTATTTAAAGCATACGTATGTAAACATATTTATTAAATAAATATTAAAAAAAAATAACTATTTTATAATAAAAACTTATTGTCAAAAATTAATGTATTTTAAAATGCCCGAAGGCGGAATTGAACCACCGACACGGGGATTTTCAGTCCCCTGCTCTACCAACTGAGCTATTCGGGCATAATGTACAATAAATATCTTAAATATAAGGTAATGTCAATTATTTTATTAAATTTAAACAAATTAAAAAGTTTATTTAAGTTTTTAAAAATATAAAACATGATTAATACACATATGTATGTTATAATATCAAAGAATTTTAATTTTGTTATTAAAATTTTAAAAATTTTTCTTGAAACTGTCCATGAATACCCTTATATATATACTTAAGAGAAGTAATATATAAGTTCATAGTTAGTATTATATAAATAATAAAATATAATAGGAGATTTATTATAATGAGAATTCGCCCATTGCATGATCGTATTATTGTTAAACGCAATGAAATCGAGTCTAAATCAGCTGGTGGTATAGTACTAACTGGATCAGCAGCAGGAAAATCTACTCGAGGCACAGTTTTAGCAGTTGGTAATGGTCGTATTTTAGATAATGGTAACATTAAACCATTAGATGTTAAAGTAAATGATATAGTAATTTTTAATGAAGGATATGGTGCTAAAACTGAAAAAATTGATAATGATGAAGTTTTAATTTTAAATGAAAGTGACATTTTAGCAATTGTTGAATAAATACAATATTACTAATAACTTTATTGACTAAAAATATACACATTTATTTAAAGGAAAACATTAAGATGGCAGCTAAAGATGTAAAATTTGGTAACGAAGCTCGTATAAAAATGCTTAGAGGTGTTAATGTACTTGCTGATGCAGTTAAAGTAACTTTAGGTCCAAAAGGAAGAAATGTAGTATTAGATAAATCTTTTGGAGCGCCAAGTATTACTAAAGATGGTGTTTCTGTTGCTCGTGAAATTGAATTAGAAGACAAATTTGAAAACATGGGTGCTCAAATGGTAAAAGAAGTTGCATCAAAAGCAAACGATGCAGCTGGTGATGGTACTACTACTGCAACTTTATTAGCACAAGCTATAGTTAACGAAGGCCTTAAAGCAGTAGCAGCAGGAATGAATCCTATGGATTTAAAAAGAGGAATCGATAAAGCAGTAATCAATGCTGTCGAGGAACTAAAAAAACTATCTGTTCCTTGTTCTGATTCTAAAGCTATTACTCAAGTAGGAACAATATCTGCTAATGCTGACGAAAAAGTAGGAACATTAATAGCAGAAGCTATGGAAAAAGTAGGAAATGACGGAGTAATTACTGTAGAAGAAGGTACTGGTCTTCAAAATGAATTAGAAGTAGTAAAAGGTATGCAGTTTGATAGAGGATATTTATCTCCTTATTTCATAAATAAACCGGAAACAGGTTTAGTAGAATTAGAAAATCCGTATATATTAATGGCAGATAAGAAAATATCTAATGTAAGAGAATTATTACCAATATTAGAAGCTGTTGCAAAATCAGGAAAGCCTTTATTAATTATATCAGAAGATTTAGAAGGAGAAGCATTAGCTACTTTAGTTGTAAACTCAATGAGAGGTATAGTAAAAGTTGCTGCTGTTAAAGCTCCAGGTTTTGGTGATAGAAGAAAAGCTATGATTCAAGATATTTCAATACTAACAAATGGTTCAGTAATATCTGAAGAATTAGCTATGGAATTAGAAAAATCTACTTTAGAAGATTTAGGACAAGCTAAAAGAGTAGTTATTACCAAAGACACCACTACAATTATAGGCGGAGTAGGTGACAAGTACTCTATACAAAATAGAATTAGTCAAATTCGCCAACAAATTCAAGAAGCTACTTCTGACTACGATAAAGAAAAGTTAAATGAACGTTTAGCAAAATTATCTGGAGGAGTCGCTGTTCTTAAAGTCGGAGCAGCTACAGAAGTAGAAATGAAAGAGAAAAAAGCACGTGTAGAAGATGCATTACATGCTACAAGAGCAGCTGTAGAAGAAGGAGTAGTTCCAGGAGGAGGAGTTGCTTTAGTACGTGTAGCTGCAAAGATTTCTAAAATGTTAAGTGATAATGAAGATCAAAACGTTGGTATCAGAGTTGCCGTACGCGCTATGGAAGCTCCTTTACGTCAAATTGTTTCTAACTCAGGTGAAGAACCATCTGTCGTTACTAACAATGTAAAAGATGGTAAAGGTAATTATGGATATAACGCTGCTACTGATGAATATGGCAATATGATTGACTTTGGCATATTAGATCCAACTAAAGTTACAAGATCTGCTCTACAATATGCAGCATCAGTTGCTGGATTAATGATTACTACAGAATGTATGGTTACAGATTTATCTAAAGAAGAAAAATCAGATATAAGTTCACCTTCTGCTGGTGGCGGTATGGGCGGTATGGGCGGTATGGGCGGTATGATGTAATTTCAGTAAAATAAATAATTTATAAATTAAATATTTTAATCCCCAGAAATAAATTGTTCTGGGGAATATTTGAGCATCTTAAATATATTTCTTTATAAAATAATGTATTTAATTATTACAATAAATAATATATAAAATTAGACGAATATTGAAATAAAAAATATAGTATTATACTATATAACATATGTAAGTAATTTTTTTGTTGATAAGCAAATAAAGTATATACTAATGTTTTAAAATATTAATTTTAAATTAATATGTTTGTACATTTTATAAATTTATAATATATATAATAAATACTTTCGTATCTATTCAAATAAAAAATATATTTAATACATTAAATGATGAACACTTACTTATAGTAAGCATTTATCAGATAATGTGTATGTATATGTCTCACTTTTTTTAAAACTCAAAAAATTAACAATTTTAAAAATTTGTATGAAATACTTTGTTTTCTAATTTTCTATAAATTAAAATAATATCTTAAAAAAATAAAACTTATAAAAGTATATTCATTCTTTTATAAGAATATTAATTATAATATTATATATCAATTATTATTTAAACAACAGATAGGAAAGAATTCAAATGATTATATCTAACACTAATAAATTAAAAAATGGATCAAAAATTATTCTTAATAATGAACCTTACTTAGTAGAAAGTACTACTTTTGTAAAACCAGGAAAAGGTCAAACCTTTGTACGTACAAAATTAAGAAAATTGCTTACTGGTAAAATCATAGATAAAACTTTTAAATCAACAGACTCATTAAATATTGCTAATATTATTAATACAATAGTTATATATTTATATAATGATCATCAAATATATTATTTTATGCATGCTAAAAATTTTGATCAATTATCTATAAAAAAAACTAGTTTAAATAATTGTATTCAATGGCTAATTAAAGGAGAAAAATATTCATCTATTCAATGGAATAACAAATTAATTTCAATTATACCAAACAATTTTGTTATATTACAAGTAATTAGCATAGCACCAAATACAAAAAGTGATTCAATTACTTCTGGTTACAAATTTGTTAAATTAAGCACAGGAATAATTTTGAAAGTACCATCATTCATTCAAATAAACGATTTTTTAAAAATTAACACTTATTCCGGGCAGTACGTTGCAAGAATAAAAAAAAATAAACAAAACTTTAAATATCGGTAACTTTCATTTTAAATGACAATTAGATATTTTTAAAAAAAATAATTAAGATGTATAATTTTAAAAAATATAATTTAATATTCGTTTCCTTTAATATATTTACGATAGCTATTCCATTCAAAAGTTAACCATAAACTACTCCCTAAACGCATTCTATCTATAACTCTTTCTCCAAGAAGAGCCTTCATACCTTGATGATCTAAATTTGATAACATTCCAGTAGATCTTTTAGATGATGACCGCCTATCCACTATTTGATTAATAATAACCTTTTCGTAACGAGATTCTGTTTGCATACCTATTTCATCAATCATTAACAAATCTACAGTACTTAAATTATTTAACAAATTTTCTTCTGTAACGTTACTTCCTCCGTTAAAAGTACCTTTCATATTCGACATCAAATCTGCTACCGTAACAATAAGTACACTTTTCCCATGTATAATTAAATAATTACCGATTGCAGAAGCTAAATGATTTTTGCCAGTTCCTGGCCTTCCTGAAAAAATAAAACTAGCGATATTTCCGTTAAATTCTTCAGCATAACGTCTAGCAGCATCTGCTACTCTTTTATGTCCATCGTGTTCTATTTTATAATTTTCAAATGAACAATTAATATATAGTTCTCGAATACCTGAGCGACCTAAAATACGTTGCATTTTCATTGTTTTATTTTCTTGAATAATAGCTTTTGAAGATAATCTACCTTGTTCTTGATTCCATGCTATCAGATCTTTTTCACTATTAAATTTTGGCTTAATATGATTAGGCATAATTTGTTGTAATCGTTTTAAAAAACTAACATGATTTTTCATTATTTATCTCTAAAGCCATCTGGTATAGTATTATCAGGAATAGAGATTTTGTTAATATCTCTATTATTCCGAATAATTTTTGAGCTCCTTCTTTGTTCTAAATTTCTTGCTAACTTTTGTTGCCATTGAATATGGTAAAAAAAACGTCCTTCAGCTTTCCAATAATCGATAAATGAAACCAACTCTTCTTTTTCTACAGAATGAGTTAAATTTATTCCCCATAAAGAAGCTTGCCTCACAAAGTCACAATCTGGTTTCCATTTATGATGCATTAAAAATTTTCCATTTTGTAATTTTGTATTTGAATAATTTTGTTTAGCTTTTATTTTTTGAGGTAATGGTTTAATTTCTGATAAATAAAAATTGTTTTTCTTAAAATGAGCTGTCATAGCAAATAATTTTTTTAATAAATTAGGAGTTACTACATACATAACTGGGATGTCGTTTTTAAGTATAGCTAATGCCTCTTCTTTTGATAAACTTAATGCTTTTAGGGGATCTTTAACAAACAAATCCAAAGTAGTAAAAGAGGATACTAACGTTTTAAAAACCATAATTATTTACGTCCTAAAATATAATAAACATGAATTAAATTGTTAACTTAACAATATATTACATTATAATAATATTACTAAATAATTGATTATTATAAATTATTTTTTATTATTAATACATTTATATTATTAGTAACTTTTTATTATGTTTATTATCATAAATTTAATAAATATTTCAGATAATTACTTTAAATTTTTATTTACATCTTTTAAAATCAGATAGTAAAGTACGTTTCCTGATGTTTTTTGTTTATAGACAAACCAATTTAAAGGTGCTCGTAATTTTTTTTTATTTTTTAGTTGCTCTATATAAATCAATGAATAATTATGAGTCCAATTATTTTTATCTAAATAATTAATAATAATATTAACAATTTTTTGATTAAAAGGAGGATCGATAAAAATAATGTCATAAGGATGACCTTTCTTTTGTATCCATTCTAGTATATTAGTTTGTATAACTTTTGCCTTATAATATATATTTAACCTTATTAAGTTTGCAATTAACTTTTTAACAATATTAACATTTGATTCAATAAAAGTAACAAATCTAGCACTTCTAGAAATAGCTTCTATTCCTAAAGATCCACTTCCTGCAAAACAATCAAGACATTTAGAATTTTTAATATTATTAGATATCCAATTAAACAATGTTTCTTTAACAATATTTTTTGTTGGTTTTAATAAACAATTTTGTTGTATTTTAATAACTTGAGATTTTAAAATTCCAGCTATAATTTTAATTTTATTGTTTTTAAAAATTTTGTTCTTCATATCATTTAATATATATATATTGTAGATCAAAAAAAGAGTAGAATATAAAAATAAGTATTTTAAATACTACAAATATTCTTAAATTGCATATTACAGGATAACATAAGAATGTCTAATTTTAAAAAATTAAGTTTATTTTCTATATTTAAATCAAAAAACAAAAATAACAAAGACCGTTCTAAAATTACTACACAAAAGTTAAATGATCAATTAATAAATCATGCTAATGCAAATAATTTTGAAAATAATTCAAAGATAAATGACAAAAAAACATTTACGCAAGTACAAAACTTAGATAAATTACAGTATAATAACATAAATAAAAAAAATTTTTTTAATAAATTAAAGGTACAATTATCTAAAACAAGAAAAATTATCAATTTCGGTATTAATTATATTTTTTCTAAAAAAAAAATAGACCATAGTGTGTTTGAAACAATTGAAGAATTATTACTAACTTCTGATGTAGGTATACACACTACTACTAAAATTATGCAATATTTAACAAAAGAAGTATATTGCAATAATATACAAGAAATTAACCCAATATATTTAATGTTAAAAAAAAAGATGTATAAATTTTTAAAAACAGTTGAAATTCCTTTACAAATAAATACATATAATCCTTTTATTATATTAGTAGTAGGTGTTAATGGCGCAGGAAAAACAACTACCATTGGCAAATTAGCTATGAAATATAAAGAAGAGGGAAAATCTGTAATGTTAGCTGCTGGTGATACATTTAGAGCTGGAGCTATAGAACAACTTTGTTTATGGGGAAAAGATACTAAAGTACCTGTAGTTACCCAACATTTTGGAGCTGACCCAGCATCTGTAATTTTTGATACAATACAGTCTGCACAATCAAAAAAAATTGATATAGTAATAGCAGATACTTCAGGTCGATTACAAAATAAAGAACCTTTGATGAATGAATTGAAGAAAATTGTAAAAGTAACAAAAAAACTAAATGCAACGGGACCTCATGAAATTATGCTAGTTATTGATGGATCTAGTGGTCAAAATGTGATACGTCAAATTAAATTATTTAATAAATTTTTAAAAATTACTGGAATTGTAATTACAAAATTAGATGGAACAGCTAAAGGCGGTATATTATTTGCAATAGCTGATATGTTTTCTATACCCATTCGATACATTGGTGTTGGAGAAAAAAAACATGATTTATACAACTTTAGTAGTACTGAATTTGTAGATGCCCTTTTTTTAAACAACCATATTAAATAATTTTTAAAAAAAATCAAAACATTCTTTATGTTATATTATAATAATTACTCAGTAATAATTTTTTTTATTTCTTAATAATAAAAAATATTATCATTCAATAGTAATTACTTGTTTAAAATTTTTAAAGTATATGGTACTTTTATTTCTTTAAGTATAAATTAAAAAATTTTTAGTAAATAATTTACGTTTTTTTATATAATTTAGATATTAAATATATATAAATAATCATTGTTATTTTTTTTTAAAAAAAAATAATATTTAAATATTATAAGGATAAAAATGGTTAGTAAAACTAAAACTTTGTCTACAAACACTTTAGGTAATCTAGATGCTTATATTAGAGCAACTAACGCGTGGCCAATATTATCTGCAGAAAAAGAAAAGATTTTAGCTAATTCATGGTTCTATTATAGACATATTAATTCAGCTAAAACCTTAATTTTGTCTCATTTAAGATTTGTAGTTCGTATTTCTCGTCACTATTCAGGTTACGGATTATTACAATCTGATTTAATTCAAGAAGGTAATATAGGTTTGATGAAAGCAGTTCATAGATTTAATCCTAAAATAGGAGTTCGATTAGTTTCTTTTGCAATTCATTGGATCAAATCTGAAATACATGAATACGTTCTCAAAAATTGGAGAATAGTTAGAGTAGCTACTACTAAATCACAACGTAAATTATTTTTTAATTTAAGAAAAATTAAAAAAAAAATAGGTTGGTTTAATATATCTGAAGTAGAAACAGTAGCTAAAGAGTTAGGAGTTACTTGTAAAGATGTTAGAGAAATGGAATCTCGTATGTCAACTCAAGATATAAATTGTAACTTTATTTCCGAAGAAGATTTGTTGTATAATCAATGTAAAATGTTTTATCCATATTTTTCAGATAAAAAATCAAATTTTGCTCAAAATATAGAAGATTATAATTGGAATATATATACCACTAATAAATTAAATAATGCTTTATCTGTATTAGATAATAGAAGTCGAAACATAATTCAAGATAGATGGTTATATAAAAATAAAAATAAAACAACTTTAAAAACTATAGCTAAAAAATATGGCATTTCAGCAGAGAGAGTTAGACAATTAGAAAAAAATGCTATGAAAAAATTAAAAATAGCTATAGAAAATTAGTTATTATTTATACACATTTTACAAAAAGCAAAGCTTTAGTATTAAAAATAAAAAAATATTTTTAATACTTTAATAATATCAATAGCACCGTTTACATTTATCAATAAATAATTTTATTTAAGTAAATATCATAGTTATAATAGTAAATATTTAATTTTAACTACAATTGATAAACATTAAAAACATATATAATTAGTATTTAATTCATATGTGATATTTATCAACATATATTTAGTTATTAAGTAATAATTACAATTTTCTCTGACAACCAGAATAAAAATAAGAACAATTTTAAATTTGTATTCAAAAAAAGTTAAAAAAATATTTATTTTATTTTATTTAAAAAAATAATTAATATGAAAAATATTTTTTATTTAGAATATAACTTAAATTATAAAACTAAACATTTAATTAAATTTTGCCGAATGCCTAATTAAATTTTAATATATAAAAGTATTACAATCATTATAATGTTTAAAACATTACACAAAAAAATTTATCTAATAATATTTAAGTAACAACATTAATAATTATATCCTGATAAAGTATATTAATAAATTATTAAAAATAATACATCATTTAATTATTACTTATATAATAATCTGTAATTATTGTACTTACTAATTAATTATAAATTTTACATCAATAAATTTTATCTAAAATAAACGTATAAGTATTCTTTTTAAATATTTTATATCATTGTATCCAAATATTGATTAAAATAATTATTTTTATAATAAAAAAAACAATAAAAATTTAATCATATTAAAAATGTGCATCTTATATGATATAATGAAGCTATTTAATTAGTTAATACTTGTACATTAAACCTATATATTTAACTATTTTATAATTTTAAATAATATTTAAAACTTATATGAATTATTCATTTTATAAAAAAAATAATTATAAAAATTTTTTTTTAATAATACAAATATGTTTTAAATAACTATTACTAAAAATAATAACAATAATAATTAATAATTAATAATTAATAATTAATATTTTATATTTTTTATAATATAAAATATATTATTGATCATTAATATAACTTATCTAAAGTTTATACAGGAATAATTAAATTATGCCTTTTTATAACCATATATTAGGTTTTCCTAGAATAGGAATAAATCGTGAATTAAAAAAATTTCAAGAAAATTATTGGTCAGGCACTATTAATAAATTAGAATTATTATCAATTGGAAAATATTTAAGAAATAAACATTGGAAACAACAAAAAGAAGCAGGCATTGATTTATTACCTGTAGGAGATTTTGCTTGGTATGATCATGTGCTTCATACAAGCATGTTACTAGGAAATATACCAAATAGACATAAAAATATAGACGGTTCTATAGATATAGATACATTATTTCGTATAGCTAGAGGAGTGGCTCCTACTGGAAATAGTACAACTGCATCTGAAATGACAAAATGGTTTAACACTAATTATCATTATATTGTACCTGAATTAAATAATAATTGCTCTTTTGAATATTCTTGGACTCAATTAATTGATGAGGTAGATGAAGCTTTATTATTAGGTTATAAAATTAAACCAGTTTTATTAGGTCCTATAAGTTATTTATGGTTAGGAAAAACTACAGAAAAAACCTTTAATAAACTAGAACTGATTAATCGAATCATTCCTATATATCAACATGTAATATTAGAACTACATAAGAGGAAAATTGATTGGGTACAAATAGATGAACCAATTTTGTCTTTAGATTTACCAAACAATTGGGCTGATTCTTTTAAAAATGTTTACACCTCTTTAAACCAAGGAGTTAATATTCTCTTAACAACTTACTTTGGAAGCGTAGAACACAACTTTAATCATATTTTAAATTTACCTATACAAGGTATTCATATTGATATCGTATCTGGAAATTATGATTTAAATCAAATAAATAAAATAATACCTAATGATTGGTTATTATCTTTAGGAGTAATTAATGGAAGAAACATTTGGAGAGCAGATTTAATTCATTTATATCGTAAATTAATTAAAATGATTAATATTCGTCCAAATATTTACATTAGTTCTTCCTGTTCTCTATTACATTGTCCTATTGATGTTAACTTAGAGCAACATTTAAATCAAGAAACTAAAAATTGGTTTTCTTTCGCTTTACAAAAATGTCATGAATTATTTCTATTAAAAACATCTTTAAATAATCACGACATTAATTTATTAGAAGATTGGGTAAAACCTCTTCATAGTCGTGAAACATCTAAAAAAGTGCATAAAAAAAATATTACAGAACGTATTAATAATATACAAACTAATGAATTTAAACGTCAACACCCCTTTTCTATACGATCTAAAATTCAAAAAAAATATTTTAATTTACCTATATTACCAATTACCAGTATAGGATCATTACCACAAACTATCAATTTAAGAAAAATGAGATCCGATTTTAAAAATTCTTATATCACCTTTGACGAGTATAACAAAGGTATTAAAAAGTACATTAAAGATTGTATTGCAAAACAAGAAATTTTAGATTTAGATGTATTAGTGCACGGTGAACCAGAAAGAAATGATATGGTTGAATATTTTGGAGAGCACTTAGATGGTTTTGTTTTTACTAAAAATGGTTGGGTGCAAAGTTATGGATCAAGATGCGTTAAGCCTCCTATAATTATTGGAGATATTAGTCGTAATAAACCAATTACCATTAAATGGATTTCATATGCTCAATCTTTAACGAATAAACCTGTTAAAGGTATGCTTACTGGCCCTGTAACTATATTATGCTGGTCTTTCCCTAGAGAAGATTTATCAAAATCTAAAATTGCTATGCAAATTGCATTGGCTCTTAAAGATGAAGTATTAGACCTAGAAAATGCAGGAATAAATATTATTCAAATAGATGAACCTGCGTTAAGAGAAGGATTACCTTTAAGAAAATCAAAATGGAATAAATATTTATCTTGGGCAACAAAATCTTTTTGTCTAAGTGCTGCTAGCGTTAAAGACTCTACTCAAATACATACTCATATGTGTTATTGTGAATTTAAAGATATTATGAATGCTATAATTCAATTAGATGTAGATGTTATTACTCTTGAGGCTACTAGATCCAATTTAAAATTATTAAAATTTTTTAGAGATGCACGATATTTAAATGAAATCGGACCAGGAATATATGATATACACTCTCCTAATATTCCAACTGTCGATTCCATTAAAAAATTATTAAAAACTGCTATACATTATATTTCACCTAATCGTTTATGGGTAAACCCTGATTGTGGTTTAAAAACTAGATCATGGAAAGAAGTAGAAAAATCACTACAGAATATGGTTACAGCAACAAAAGATATTAGAAAATTAATTCAATAAATATAATTTTAAAAAATTAAGTAAAAAGGATGCAGTTTATCTTTTTTACTTAATTTATTATAAAATAAGACAGTATAATTTTGTTAGAATTAATCATTTATATATTGTTATGATAAATATCATATTGTTTTAAATAAAAAATATTAATTTATATTGTTACTTTTATCCATTATTTTTTAGATATATTTAATTTTATTAAAAATTTATTTAACAATTTAAACATTTTCCTATACATCAAATAATAAAATACAAATAAAATTTACAAATTAAATAATATTTTTAACAATAACTAAAAGATTCGTAGATATTAATCATTAGAATATTATAAAATAAACATTTTATAGAGACTACAAACCATAGCGTATAATATTAAAGTATTAACACTATTGCTAGTAGTATCTTTTTATATACATATAATATATAAATATATATACTTATTAAGTAAAATATATAGTAAATCATCGTTAATGTTTTAAATATATGAATATAAAATAATAATAAAATTGTTAAATATTTTATCAATTTTTTGTAAAGTATAAACGTTTATTTATTTTAATTATTTAAATTCAATTAATTAATTTTACTATTTATATTAAGATAAATAAACATTTTTTAAATATTTACAAACTTAAACATCATATATTATTTAAAATATATTTTTAAATGTATTTTAAAATTAATTAACTAAATTTAAATTTGTATAATACACCCTATAAAATATATATTTTTTTATATAAACATTTATTTAAAAAATAGTAAATTCTTAAAAAAATTAAATTTTTAATGTCTAAAATGTCTAATTGTAGTAAAAATCATAGCAATATTATATTTATTAGCAGTGTCAATTACTTCTTGATCACGTATAGAACCCCCTGGTTGAATGATACAAGAAATACCCAATTTAGCAGCTTCATGTACATTATCAGAAAATGGTAAAAAAGCATCTGATGCCAAAATTGCTCCGTTAACATCTTGATTTCGATTTTTAGCTTTAATGTTAGCTAAAATAGTTGCATCAATTCTACTCATTTGTCCAGCCCCAATAGCAATAGTTTTACAATTTTTAACATATATAATTGCATTTGATTTAACAAATTTAACTATTTTCCAAGCAAAAATAATATCTATCATTTCTTGCTTATTAGGAGATTTAGTACTTACTAACTTCCATTGATTGATATTAATAGTTTTTCGATCAGATTCTTGTAATAATATCCCTCCACTTACATATTTAAAATTTAACTCTCTCCATTTACTATATAAATTTTTAATAATTAAAATTTTTACATTTGGTTTCTGATTCATAACGCGCTCAACTGATGAATCATAAGGAAGAGTTACAATAACTTCTACAAATCTGTTTTCAATAATCATATTAGCTATATTTATATCTATAGGATTATTAAATGCGATAACCCCTCCAAAAGCTGATATAGAATCTGCTTCATAAGCAGATTGATATGCTTGAAATATTGATTCTTCAGTTGATACACTACATGGATTACCATGTTTCACAATAACACAAGTAGGTTCTTTGAATTCTTTTACACATTCTAATGCAGTGTCAGCATCTAATATATTATTAAAGGATAAAGTTTTTCCTTGCGCCTGAAATGAACTACTAATACTTCCTCGTAATATAGGATGTCTTACATATAAACAAGATTTTTGGTGTTGATTTTCTCCATATATCAATTGTTGTTTTTTGACATAATATGTATGTAACAATTCAGGAAAATTTTTATTTTTAATAATATTATTTTCATTCAATGATTTAAAATATTTCAAAATAACTTTATCATAATTAGATATATATGTTAACGCTTTAATAGCTAAATTTAATCGAGTATTTAGTGTAATATTACTTTTATCTATATATTTTAATATTGTATTATAGTCAGAAGGATGTACAATTGTAACAATATTATTATAATTTTTTATAGCTGCCCGTATAATTGAAGGACCACCTATATCAATATATTCAAGCATTTTTTCAATTTTAAAATTTTTATTTGTCAACATTTTTTGAAAAGGGTAAAAATTTACTACTACCATATCAAAAAAAATTATATCCTGACCATAAAATAACTTGCTGTCAATATTAGAATTACCTAAAATACCAGCATAAATTTTAGGATGTAAAGTTTTTATACGACCATTCATTATTTCTGGAAAATTAACTAAATCAGATAATTCTGTCACTTTTATTCCTGACATTCTCAATTTCTTAGAAGTTCCTCCAGTAGAAAATAACGATACATCATTTTGTGTAAGTTTTTTAGCAAATTCTATAATATTAGATTTGTCGTATACACTAATTAAAACATTTTTTATTTTATATATTTTTTGCATTACAAATCCTATATAACATATGATAAACTATATTTAATAACAAAATAAATTATTATTTAATAATACAATAAACAACAGCTACCTATTTTATAATATAGCTGTTGCTATAAATTTGGATAATAAATGCATTAGTATTTATATAAATTATAAATCGTTAGAATTTAACATTTTAGATAAATGTGCAGAGGCTTCTTCTACACTAGTTTTATTTGTATTATTAATTGTTGTATGTTTTTTTTTATAACGCTTTTTTGTACGTTCTTTATGATATGTATATCCAGTACCTGCAGGTATAAGGCGCCCTACAATTACATTCTCTTTTAGTCCTCTTAATTCATCTTTTTTACCACCTACAGCAGCTTCAGTTAAAACTCTAGTAGTTTCTTGAAATGATGCTGCTGAAATAAATGATTCTGTCGCAAGCGAAGCTTTAGTAATACCTAATAAATCTCTAGAAAAATAAGCTATTTTTTTTCCTTTAGATTTCAATTTTTCATTTTCTACCTTTACTCTAGAATACTCTACTTGTTCACCATGAATAAATTTAGAATCTCCCGAATGTTTAATAGTTACCTTTCTTAACATTTGTCGTACAATAACTTCAATATGCTTATCGTTAATTTTAACACCTTGTAATTTATATACGTCTTGTACTTCATTAATAATATATTTAGTAACAGCTTCTACACCTCTCAATCTTAAAATATCATGAGGAGATTCTGGACCATCAGATATTACATCTCCTTTTTCTACTTGTTCACCTTCAAATACATTAATTTGCCTCCACTTAGGAATCATCTCTTCATAAATTTTTGCATTGTTATTCGGAGTAATAATTAATCTTCTTTTACCTTTAGTTTCTTTTCCAAAAGAAATTAAACCACTAATTTCTGCTAAAATTGCTAGTTCTTTAGAACGCCTAGCTTCAAATAAATCAGCTACTCTAGGTAACCCCCCTGTAATATCTTTAGTACCACTTAATTCTTGAGGTATCCTAGCTAATGTATCACCTGAGTGAATTTTAGATGAATCATTCAATTGAACAATAGTTTTTCCAGGTAAAAAATATTGTACTGAAACATCAGTCCCAGGAATAAGTACATCATTACCTCTTGAATCAACTATTTTTAAAGCAGGCCTTAAATCTTTTCCTGTACCAGTACGTTCGGATGTTTCTAGTATTACAATAGAAGTTAAACCTGTCAAATCATCGGTTTGTTTAGTAATACTTTGTCCATCAATCATATCTAAAAATTTTATATAACCATTTACTTCTGTAATAACTGGTATAGTATGGGGGTCCCAAGTTGCAATAATTTCTCCAGAAATAACTTTGTCTCCGTCAACTTTTTTCATGATCGAACCATAAGGTACTTTATAACTTTCTTGAATTCTACCAAGAGTATCAACAACATTTAATTCTACATTTCTAGAAATAATTACAATATTTCCTTCGAAATTTCTTACTGATCGAATATTATTAATTTTAATCACACCATTATTTTTTATTTGCACATTTGATTCTGTAGCTATTTTAGAAGCAGCTCCTCCAATGTGAAATGTACGCATAGTTAATTGAGTGCCCGGTTCACCAATAGATTGAGCAGCGATAACACCAATAGATTCTCCTTTTTTTACAAGATTACCTCTAGATAAATCAATTCCATAGCAATAAACACATACTCCAAAATCAGTCTGGCAATTAACAATAGATCTAACCTTGATGTTATCAATAGAATACATTTCTAAAAGACTACAATGTTTTTCTTCAATAATAACATTTCTTCGAATTAATATTTCAGATGAATGTGGTTTTAATATGTTATTAGCGACAACTCTTCCTAGTACTCTTTCTCTTAATGCTTCCTTTACTTCGCCCCCGTCTATTAATGGCTTCATATTAATACCTTCAAAAGAATTACAATCATCTTCAGTTACTACTAAATCTTGTGCAACATCAACTAATCGACGTGTTAAGTAACCAGAATTAGCTGTTTTTAAAGCCGTATCTGCTAATCCTTTTCTTGCTCCATGTGTAGAAATAAAATATTGTAATACATTTAAACCTTCTCTGAAATTAGCAATTATGGGAGTTTCAATAATTGATCCATCAGGTTTAGCCATGAGCCCTCTCATTCCCGCTAACTGTCGTATTTGTGCAGCTGACCCCCTTGCTCCAGAATCTGCCATCATAAATATACTATTAAAAGAAATTTGTTTTTTTAAATCACCAGCAGCATTGTGTACAAACTCTACAGATAAATTTTCCATCATAGCTTTAGCTATTTTTTCATTAGCCGCTGCCCATATGTCAATAACTTTATTATATCTTTCACCTGATGTAACTAATCCTGATTGAAATTGTTCTTGAATTTCTGCAACTTCTGTTTCAGCATCTAAAATTAAATCTGATTTGCAAGTAGGTATAACCATGTCATCAATACCTACAGAAGTTCCAGAACGTGCAGCATATTTAAAACCTGTATACATTATTTGATCTGCAAAGTTAACTGTTTTTTTAATTCCTAAAATTCGATAACAAATGTTCAACATTTTTGATATTGATGTTTTTATTAATGTTTTGTTTACTGTTGAAAATGGAATCCCTTTGGGAACTATCATCCAAAGAATAGCTCTTCCAATAGTAGTATCAACGATTTTTGTATTTTTTGTAAAAGAATCATCTTTATTCTTAGTATATTCAGTAATTTTTACTTTTACTATTGTATGCAATTCAGCTATACTTAGTTGATAGATTTGTTCTGCTTCCTCTGGCCCAGAAAGAAACATTCCTTCCCCTTTTCCATTAATTTTTTTACGAGTCATATAATATAAACCCAATACAACATCTTGCGAAGGCACAATTATTGGTTCACCATTAGCTGGTGATAAAATATTATTCGTTGACATCATTAAAGTACGAGCTTCTTTTTGTGCCTCTATAGTTAATGGTACATGTACAGCCATTTGATCTCCATCAAAATCTGCATTATATGACGCACATACCAATGGATGTAATTGTATAGCTTTTCCTTCTATTAAGATAGGTTCAAAAGCTTGAATACCAAGTCTATGTAAAGTAGGAGCCCTATTAAGTAATACTAAATATTCTTTAATAACTTCATCTAAAATATCCCATACTATAGGTTCTTCTCTTTCCACCATTTTTTTAGCAGCTTTAATCGTAGTTGCTAAATTACGTAACTCTAACTTTCCATATATAAATGGTTTAAATAATTCTAAAGCCATTTTTTTAGGCAATCCACATTGATGTAATCTTAAGTAAGGACCGACAGTGATCACTGACCTTCCTGAATAATCTACTCTTTTACCTAACAAATTTTGTCGAAATCTTCCTTGTTTACCTTTAATCATATCAGCTAATGATTTTAATGGTCTTTTATTTGACCCAGTTATTGCTTTACCTCGTCTTCCATTATCTAATAATGCATCTACTGCTTCTTGTAACATTCTTTTTTCATTCTTTACAATAATATCTGGTGCTGATAACTCTAGTAAACGTTTAAGACGATTATTTCTGTTAATTACTCTACGATATAAATCATTTAAATCAGATGTAGCAAACCTTCCTCCATCTAATGGTACCAGTGGTCTTAAATCAGGTGGAAGAATAGGCAATACTGTAAGAATCATCCATTCTGGTTTATTTTTAGATTGAATGAAAGATTCCATCAACTTAATACGTTTTGTTAATTTTTTAGATTTTGTATCAGAGTGCGTTTCATTTAAAGATAATCTTAATTCTGCACATTTCTGTTTTAAATCTATATTTTTTAATAATTTTTGTATTGCTTCAGCCCCCATACATGCATCAAATTCATCTCCAAATTCTTCTAAAGAATTTATGTATTGCTCCTCTGAAAGAATCTGTCCTTTTTCAAGAGTTGTTAATCCTTCTTCAACAACTATATAAGATTCAAAATAAAGCACCCTTTCTATATCTTTCAATGGTAAATCTAATAATAATCCAATTCTAGAAGGTAATGATTTTAAAAACCAAATATGAGCGGTTGGAGAAGCTAGTTCTATATGTCCCATTCTATTTCTTCTAACTTTACTTTGAGTAACTTCTACTCCACATTTTTCACAAATTACTCCTCTATGTTTTAGCCTTTTATATTTTCCACACAAACATTCATAATCTTTAATAGGACCAAAAATTCGCGCGCAAAACAAACCATCTCGTTCCGGTTTAAAAGTTCGATAATTAATAGTTTCTGGTTTTTTAACTTCTCCAAAAGACCATGAACGAATAACATCTGGTGAAGCTAACGAAATTTTGATAGAATTAAATTCTTCAGTTTTTTTTTGTCCTTTTAAAAATTTGAGTAAATCTTTCATAGATTAACCCCTGTTTAATCACATAATAATTAGTAAAAAAATAATTCTATAAAAAATTAATAGAACATAACATTTTGAAATTAATTGAACTATATTAAGAACTTTGATACCTTTATTCATCTTCTAATTCAATGTTAATTCCTAACGAACGTATTTCTTTTAATAATACGTTAAATGATTCTGGCATTCCAGGATGCATTTTATAATTTCCATCAACGATATTTTTATACATTTTAGTTCGTCCACTTACATCATCAGATTTTACAGTAAGCATTTCTTGTAAAGTATAAGAAGCACCATATGCTTCTAAAGCCCAAACTTCCATTTCACCAAATCTTTGGCCTCCGAATTGAGCTTTACCTCCTAATGGTTGCTGTGTAACTAAACTATAAGATCCAGTAGATCTAGCATGCATTTTATCATCTACAAGATGATTTAATTTTAACATGTACATATAACCAACAGTTACAGGTCTTTCAAATTTTTCTCCAGTCCGTCCATCAAATAATGTAATTTGTCCAGAAGTAGACAAATTAGCAAGCTTAAGCATTTCTTTAATTTCGTTTTCTTTAGCACCATCAAACACCGGGCTTGCTACTGGAATACCTTTTCTATAATTGTGAGCTAAAGTATATATCTCTTGATCTGATAAACAATTTACATTAACTTTTTGGCGCGTGCTATCTCCGATATTAAAAACTTTTTGAATAAAAGACCGTAACTCAGATATCTTTTTTTGTTCTTTTAACATTGTATCAATAATTTCCCCAATACCTTTAGCAGCCATACCTAAATGTGTTTCTAAAATTTGTCCAATATTCATTCTAGATGGAACACCTAATGGATTTAACACTATATCTATAGGTATACCTTTTTCATCGTAAGGCATGTCTTCAACAGGATTTATTTTAGAAATCACTCCTTTATTTCCATGACGTCCAGCCATTTTATCTCCGGTTTGCACTTGTCGTTTTACAGCTAAATATACTTTAACAATTTTTAAAACACCTGGAGCTAAATCATCTCCTTTCATTATTTTTTTGCGTTTTTTTTCTAATGTACTTTCAAACTTTTTATAAAGAATATTGAGTTGCTGCGATAACCGTTCTATTTTTTTTTGTGTTTTAATTTGTATTAATTTTATTTTAAACCATTGATTACGTGGCAAAATTAATAATTTATCTTTTGAAATTCCATTAGTAATTAAAATATGATATATTTGATCAAAAATATTATTTTCAAAAATATTACGTTCTTCTATTAAATCATTTTTAATTTTTTGCAATTGCATATGCTCTATTTCTAATGCTCTCTTATCTTTTTTAATTCCATCTCTTGTAAATATTTGTACGTCAATAATAGTTCCTGAAGTTCCGTTTGGCACCCTTAACGAAGAATCTTTTACATCAGATGCTTTTTCTCCAAAAATAGCACGTAACAACTTTTCTTCTGGAGTTAATTGAGTTTCTCCTTTAGGGGTAACTTTTCCTATTAGAATATCACCACCTTTTACTTCTGCACCTACATAAACAATACCAGAAGCATCCAATTTAGATAATGCAGATTCACCTACATTAGGTATGTCGGCAGTAATTTCCTCAGGACCTAATTTAGTATCTCTAGATATACACGAAAGTTCTTGAATATGAATAGTAGTAAATCTATCTTCTTGAACAATTTTTTCAGAAATTAAAATAGAATCTTCAAAATTATATCCATTCCAGGGCATAAAAGCTACACGCATATTTTGTCCTAGAGCTAATTCACCTAAATCAGTTGAGGGTCCATCCGCTAATACATCACCAACATGGACTATATCGTGTATAGAAATGCAAGGTGTTTGATTAATACAGGTATTTTGATTAGATCTTGTATATTTAGTTAGATTATAAATATCAATCCCAGATTCACCTGATTGTGTTTCTTGACTGAATACTTTTATTACAATCCTGGAAGCATCAATATATTGAACAATACCTCCTCTTTTCGCTATCACTGTTACTCCAGAATCAACAGCAACAACTCTTTCTACTCCAGTTCCTACTAACGGTTTATCAGGTTTAATTGTAGGAACCGCTTGTCTTTGCATATTAGCGCCCATTAAAGCTCTGTTCGCATCATCATGCTCTAAAAATGGAATTAACGATGCACCTACAGAAACTATTTGTTGAGTAGATACATCCATGTAATCAATATGCTCAGCAGTAAATAAACCTGATTCACCTTTATTTCTACAAGTAATTAACTCATCAATAAAAAAATTATTTTTATCTAAATTTGTATTAGCTTGAGCAATTACGTAATTGCCTTCTTCAATTGCAGATAAGTAATGTATTTTATTAGTCACTAACTTATTGCATACCTTTCTATAAGGAGTTTCTAAAAATCCATATATATTAGTACGAGCATATACAGATAGAGAGTTAATTAAACCAATATTGGGACCTTCTGGAGTCTCTATTGGGCATACTCGACCATAATGTGTAGGATGTACATCTCTAACTTCAAAACCAGCTCTCTCCCTAGTTAAACCTCCAATTCCTAAAGCTGAAATTCTTCTTTTGTGAGTAATTTCAGATAATGGATTATTTTGATCCATAAATTGCGATAATTGACTAGATCCAAAAAATTCTTTTACAGCTGCAGAAATAGGTTTTGCATTAATAATATCTTGAGGAACTAAATTTTCTATATCACCTAAAGACAAACGCTCTTTAACTGCTCGTTCTACTCTTATTAATCCAATTCTAAATTGATTTTCTGCCATTTCTCCAACAGATCTAATTCTACGATTACCTAAATGATCAATATCATCTATTTTTCCTTTTCCATTTCTAATATCAATTAGTTTTTTAATAACATTAATAATATCAAATTTATTTAAAATAGAAGAACCTTCAGATATTTTTTGATTTAAAGAATAATTGAATTTCATTCTTCCTACCGGAGATAAATCATATCTATCTTCGATAAAAAATAAGTTTTCGAATAAATGCTCTGCAGCTTCAAGAGTAGGAGGTTCCCCAGGCCTCATCATGCGATATATTTCTACCAACGCACTAGTACGATCTATTGTAGAATCTATATTTAATGTCTCAGAAATATAAGGTCCATGATCTAAATCATTAGTAAATAGAGTTTTTATACATTCGAACCCAGCTTTTTTTATTTTATCTATACTATCAATAGATAATTTAGAATTAGCTGGTAAAATTTTTTCTTTATTATTTGGACACACATAATCTATAACTACTATTTTTCCTATAATACATTCTTCAGGTATTTTAATCAGACATACATTATTAATTTTTAATTCTTGGATATGTTTAGCTGTTATCCTTTGACCTTTTTTAATAAAAATAGTATTTTGTGATTGTATATCAAATAATGCTACTTCTCCGCGTAACCTATCTGGAATTAATTCTAGGAAAATATTATTATTTAATATTCTATAAATTGTTTTTTTAAAAAATATATCTAAAATTTCTTCTGTACTGTAATTTAACGCACGTAACATAATTGTTGCTGGAAGTTTACGTCTTCTATCTATCCTCATAAATAGATGATCTTTTGGATCAAATTCAAAATCCAACCATGATCCTCTATATGGAATTATACGAGCGTTATATAATATCTTTCCAGAAGAATGCGTTTTACCTTTGTCACTATCAAAAAATACTCCAGGACTTCGGTGTAATTGTGAAACGACCACTCTTTCAGTACCATTAATAATAAAAGTACCGTTATCAGTCATAAGAGGAATTTCACCCATATATACTTCTTGTTCCTTAATATACTTGACAGTAGGTTCTGATGTTTCTTTATCATATACAACTAAACGTAGTTTTACTCGTAATGGTGCAGAAAATGTACTACCTCGAATTTGACATTCTTTAACATCAAAAATAGAATTACCTAATCGATAATTTAAATATTGTAATTCTGCATTCCCGTTGTAACTACAAATAGGAAAAATAGAATGAAAAGCTGCTTCTAATCCACATTTTCCTCTATTTTCTTTTGTTATAAATTGTTTAAACGAATCAAGTTGAATAGAAAGAAGATAAGGTATATCTAAAACTTGAGGTCGCTTACCAAAATCTTTACGAATTCTTTTTTTTTCAGTATAGGAATAGGCCATAATATTCCTTAATAGTTAGATAGTTATTAATTAATTTATAAAAATTTTTTAAGATTTTTTTATTATGATTGCAAATATTTATTAAAAGTATGAAATATATTTTCAATAATTATAATAATTAATTCTATCTATTTAATTAATGAAACCTTTAATATAAAAACTGGTGATATTAAATCACCAGTGACTAAACATCTTATACGTACATTATGTTAAAATAAATAAAATTATTTAATTTCAACTTCAGCACCAGATGCTTCTATTGTTTTTTTTAAAATATTAGCTTCTTCTTTACTAATATGTTCTTTTATAAGGATAGGAGCAGATTCTACTAGGTCTTTAGATTCTTTTAATCCTAAACTAGTTGTACTTCTAATAGCTTTAATAACTGATATTTTGTTTGGACCAATAGTTTTTAAGAAAACATCAAATTCTGTTTTTTCTATTTTAGTTTGATCAGACGCAACATTTGTAGAAGATACTGGCATTGTAGCAGATACATTGAATTTTTTTTCTATATCAGAAATTAATTCGATAATGTTATTAACAGACATTTTTGAAATAGTTTCTATAATTTGTTCTTTAGAAATAGACATGATTAATAGTCCTAACGACAATTAGAAGTAATACGATTTTTTTAATCGTTGGATTTATTATAAATTAAATTAAATATTTATAATTGATTTTTTATGTTGTACAGCTCTTAATGCACGTATTAATTTAGCTACTGTTATTTCTCGTAATAACACAATCATATGTATAAGTACTTCTTCATATGTCGGCATATTTGAAAGTTCATTTATTGCTGATTTTGATAATATTTTTTTTTCAAAAACTCCTATTTTTATTTTACAATTTACATGTTTTTTTTTAAATACTTGTAACAATTTCGCTGCACTACCTGGATGATTCATAGAAAAAGCAACTAAATTAGGACCTTTGATATCATTTACAAGACATTCAAAAGGTGTATTACGAATAGCTAATTTGAATAATGTATTTTTAACAATGTTAATTTTTACTTCAGATTTTAAAGCTGATTTCCTTAATTGAGTAATATTATTTACTGAAATATTTTGAACTTCTGCAAGTATTAATGATGTGGCTAATTTAGCAATTTTATGTATTTCATCGATAATCTTTTGTTTTTTTTGAATATTTAATGCCATTAATTTTTCCCTAATTAACATTTTAACTTTTTCATTATTAACTCTAATTGTTAATAATTTATTGTCACTTATTCACATTTAATAAAATATGTAAAAATTTTAAATATTATAAAACAATATTAAATTGTGTTAACATTAAAGTAATTAAATTTAATATTGTTAAATTTAATATAATTATGTCATTTATATCAATAAAAATTATTAAAATAAAACAATATATAGTATCATTATAAAAAAAACATCAACTAATTAATAATTTCCGTTAAACTTGCAAAATCTATAGAAATAGGTAATCCCATAGTTGTTGATAATATAATTTTTTTAAAAAATGTACCTTTACATTGTGATGATTTATTTTTTTTGATAGATGAAAGCAAAATATATAAATTTTCTTTTATTTTATATCGTTCAAAATTTATCTTTCCGATGCTTACATGTATAATTCCACTTTTATCAGTACGATAAAATATTTGTCCATTTTTAGCATTTTTAATAGCTTTTGATATATTATCAGTTACAGTTCCAATTTTTGGATTCGGCATTAATCCTTTAGGTCCTAAAACAGCACCTAACTTTCCAACTGTAGACATAGCATCTGGTGTCGCCATTACAATATCAAATTTTATTTTTTTATTTTTAATATCATTTAATAAATTTTCCAGTCCTACAAAATCAGCTCCGGATTGTTTAGCTATTTCAACATTTAAACCTTGAGTAAACACTGCAATTTTAATAGTTCGACCAATTCCATGAGGTAATATAGTAGAATTACGTATGTTTTGTTCTGTTTTTTTTGGATTAATTCCTAATTGAATAGCAACATCTATACTTTCATTAAATTTCGCTGTAGCATATTTTTTAAGTACGTTAATTGCTTCATCTATTGTATAATAATTTTTATTATTAATATTTTTTTTTATATGTTGTAATCTTTTACTAATTTTTTTCATATGTTAATCTTCTACAACTAATCCCATAGAATTAGCAGTACCTTCAATTGATCGAGCTATTTTTTCAAGATTAGAGCCCGTCATATCTTTTAATTTATTTTGTGCTATTTCGTACAATTGTTTTTTAGTAATTTTTCCTACTTTTTTATTGTGTGGTGTACTAGAACCAGCAGTAATATTAGCTGCTTTTTTTAATAAAATAGAAGCAGGAGGAGTTTTAATAATAAATTTAAAAGTTTTATCCGAATAAATTGTAACTACAACTGGAGTTGGAATTCCTTTCTCCATATTATTTGTTTTTGAGTTAAATTGTTTACAAAATTCCATAATATTTACTCCTTTTTGACCTAATGCTGGACCTACAGGTGGACTAGGGTTTGCCATACCGGCGGCAATTTGTAACTTTATATAACCATTTATTTTTTTTTCCATTAATTTTTTCCTAATTAAGATATTTTTTATAAATATGAATATATTAAAAAATAATTTCTTACGTTAAAAAATGCATATATAAAAAATAATTTATATAGTATATTTTACTTAATTTTTTTCTACTTGTGAAAAATTTAATTCTACTGGAGTTGCTCTACCAAATATAGATACAGAAACTGTTAATCGATTTTTATCATAATCCACATTTTCTACTATTCCATTAAAATCTGAAAATGGCCCATGATTGACTCTAACTGTTTCTCCAGGTTCAAAAATTGTTTTAGGTCTAGGTTTATCTCCTATATTTTCTAATCTATTAATAATAGCATTAACTTCTTTTTCACTGATAGGAGAAGGTTTATCTGAAGTACCTCCAATAAATCCCATAACTTTAGGTATATTACGAACTAAATGCCAACTAGAATTATTCATGATCATTTGTAATAAAATATACCCTGGAAAGAATTTATACTCACTTTTTCTTTTTTGTCCACCTCTAATTTCTATCACTTCCTCTGTAGGGACCATTACTTTTCCAAATATATTTTCCATTTTATTTATTTTAATATATTCACGTATTGATTGAGCTACTTTAATTTCGAATCCAGAAAATGATTGTAAAACATACCACTTTTTTTTTAAATCATGCATTGTATTACCTTCAAGCAATAATATAAGAAATAAAATAAAATATAATACTATCTAATAACCATAAAATAAAAGATATAAAAATTGCTACTATTAATATAATTAAAGTAGTATAGAACGTTTCCTGTTTAGTAGGCCATGTAATTTTATAAAATTCGTTTGTAGATTCTTGAATAAACAATAGAATTTTTTTACCTTTTTTAGTAGAGTAAAAAAATATTATATTAATTCCTGTAATAATAGTTAACATTGTGTATTTAACAACTAAATTACAATTTTTAAAAAAATGATTCGTTAATAATGTTACTATAATAATAAAAAATATAAGTAGCCATTTTACCTTTTCATAATTTTTGTGTTTTTTTAAGTGACGGTGGTTCTTATATTTCATTTTATAATCTCAAAAATAATTTTTTTTTTTAACTAAAAAATATAATTAAAATACTATTTATTATAAAGTGTGTATAAATTGTTTAAAATGAAATCTTTCATAAAATGGAACTTAAATAATAACTTGGAGTATTACACAATTTTATTGTTTTATATTAATTATTGTGAGTATACAATTTGTTATGAATATAAATTGTATACATTATATACGATTTAAGTACAACTATTATTAACGTTTATAATAATATTTTTTTTAAACGTTATTTAATAGTAACAAATTTAATAATCTATATTGTAGATGGTGCTGATACACAGATTTGAACTGAGGACCTCACCTATACCAAAGGTGTGCTCTACCTACTGAGCTATACCAGCAATTTTGGAGCGGATAGCGGGAATCGAACCCGCATCATCAGCTTGGAAGGCTGAGATAATAACCATTATATGATATCCGCAAAGATATCTTATAATAAGATAAGATTTTTTAAATGTACCTTGGTGGGAGAAGGATTCGAACCTTCGAAGTCTACTGACGGCAGATTTACAGTCTGCTCCCTTTAGCCACTCGGGAATCCCACCTTAATTCGAATATTTTAAAAAATATTTAACACCACTTGTTAATGCCGGCTACCGGAATCGAACTGGTGACCTACTGATTACAAGTCAGTTGCTCTACCTACTGAGCTAAGCCGGCTAACATATTACTCGTATTGTAACGGAGATATAGATAGTTTGGCAATACATATTTTATATTTATTTAACAAAAATTTATTTTTGTCAATATTGATAAACTATTTACTAAATATAATTGATACAATATAAGATGTTATTATAACTAAATATTATCTTTTTTAATGTACTTTGAATATTATTTACTCATATTTTTTAAAAAATATTCAAATTAATATTTAAATTATTTAATGTTTATTAAAGTAAATTATCTATATATAATATTCAATAAAATTTTTTTATTTAATATTAAAAATTATTATTTGTAATAATATCTATAAAATTTATGGGATTTTTCTTCCCAATTAATGTTACTTCTAATTTAATAGAAATATTAAATTTTTTTTTAATTGTATAAAAAATTTTTTTTGATAAATTCAAAATATTATTAATATTAGCACAATTATTATTAACTATAATTATAGGATTTTCAAAATATGTTTTAGCGCCTCCTATACTATAACCTGCTAACCCACATTGTCTAATCAGCCATCCAGCAGATAACTTAATCTTATAATTGTCTAATTTATAATATGGTAATATACTAAAATTCTTTTGTATATTTTGAAACCGATGAATAGTAACAATTGGATTTTTAAAGAAACTACCAACATTACCTAAAATTTTATAATTAGGTATTTTTTTTTTCGAATTACACCTATAAAATTAAAAATTTTCTGAGGTAATACATTTGTACAATTAAAATTTTTGAAAACAATATGAGATAAATTAGGTACCCATTTTTTTTTTAAACCTAATCCAACAGCTATAATAACGAATTTTTTTAATTTATTTTGGAATATGCTATAACGGTAATTAAATTGACAATCTTTAGCATTGATACGTTGTATTTTAAAATTTTTATAATATAATATATCTACATATAAACATATATCTTTTATCTCCATACCATAGGCTCCAATGTTTTGAATGACAGAGGATCCTACACAACCAGGTATAAAAGCTAAATTTTCTAAACCATATATACCTATTTTCAATGTTTTTTTTACTACATTATGCCATTTTTCTCCAGAATAAATATGTATTAACCAAAATTTTTTTTTACTAAGTACGCGTAACCCTTGAACTTTATTAATAATAACTATTCCTAAATAATTTTCTATAAATAATGTATTACTACCTTCACCTAAAATTACAAAAGGAAGATTATTAACAATACATTCGTTATATACTTGTTTTAATTCTTCAAGAAGATGAACTATAAAAATTTTTTTAGCTATTATGTTACTAATAGAAAATGTATGAAATGATTTTAAAGGAAAATTTTTGTATAATAACATTATTTTTTAAAATATATATAATAAGGTTTAATAAGTATTAATTATTTTATTAAAACAAAATATAAATACTTTTATTATTTATAATACTTGATTATTATCAAATATTATATATAGAATCAACATTCTATAAAATTATTAAATTAATATTAGTAGTATCAAAATACTAAAGAAGTAATTAAATAAAAAAAAATTATTATTAAAAATAATTATGTAATAATATTATACATTTATATTAAAAAAATATAAATAAAATACTAATTTTTTATATATTAATTTATTTGTTTAAAATTATAAACCGTTATTCTTATAAATTAATTATAATATCAATTATTAACACACATTATTTTTAGAGATAAAAAATGAAATTCTCATTTGAATTTTTTCCACCAAAAAATAATTTGCTTGAAAAAAAATTATATAATACTATATTAAAATTAAATATTTTAAATCCTTATTTATTTTCTGTTACTTGTAGTTCTAGTAGTAATTCAGAAGAATTAACTTTAAGTACAGCAAAATTAATACAAAAAAAAACTAACATAACAACAGCAGCCCATCTTACATGCATAAATTTTGATACGTATGAATTAAAAAAAATTGCTTTAAATTATTGGGAAAATGGTATAAAAAGTATTGTAGCTTTAAGAGGTGATAACATTATTAAAACAAATAATTCTTCTAATATGCATGCATCAGATTTAGTTACTTTATTAAAAAATGTAGCTGATTTTGATATTTCTGTAGCAGCATACCCAGAAGTACATCCAGAAGCACATAGTCCATTTTCAGATTTAATAAATTTAAAAAAGAAAATAGATAACGGTGCTAGTAGGGCAATAACACAATTTTTTTTCAATGTTGATAGTTATTTAAAATTTAGAGATCGTTGTATAGCAATTGGTATTACTGTAGATATCATACCTGGTATTTTGCCTATACTAAGTTTTAAGCAATTAAAAAAATTTTTATCAATGACTAACATATGTATTCCTAAAAAAATATATACTATTTTTGAACAAACACAAAATGATCATAATGTTCAAAAAATAATAGGATCTTCTATAGCTATAGATTTAGTAGAAAAACTATATAGCGAAGGGGTAAAAATTTTTCATTTTTACACTTTAAATAATGCAGATACAATGTGTGCAATTTATCATTGCCTAAATCATTAAAAATGTTTATTTATCGTATTAATACTTTAGTATATTACTTACATAATTAATTTAATTATTAATTTTATAAAACACTCAAAATTATAAATATAATATTTTATTATATCTCTAAAGTAAAAATATAAACATAAATCCTTAATATTATTAAAATAATAATTTTATTAGATGTTACAATATTTGTTGTTATTATTATTACATATGTATTTTATTTTATAAACAAAAATAATTAATTAGTTCCCATAATATATTACGTGTAATTGATATATAAGATTGATCTATAAATTCATTGTTTTGATGAGCTTGATTTATTGATCCAGGCCCTAAAATAATGGTTGGTCCTATTTTTTGTAAAAAAGAAGCTTCAGTACAATAATCAGCATAAATGCTTGATTTATTAACTATATTTTCTATTTTTTTTAAAAAAATGTTGCTATGTTTATAATAATAACTAGGGATATCTTCATGTATTTTTTTAATTTCTAATCTTTGAGGCCATTTATTTATAATAGGATTTAAATATTTAAGAATTAATATATTAATTGTTTTTGTATCTATATTAGGAGTATATCTAATGTCCAACAATAAAGTACATGAAGAACAAATACGATTTGCAGAATCCCCCCCATAAATTTTACCTAAGTTTAAAGTTGGATAATTAATATTAAACCCATTGTACATATATTTTTTTTTAAAAAAAGTACGTAATTGTAATAATTTTGATATTACATCATACATTATATCTATACTATTAATCCCTAAACTAGGATTACTTGAATGCCCAGATTGCCCTTTAACCATGACTGAAATACTCATATGACCTTTATGAGAGATAACAGGGATTAAAGAAGTTGGTTCTCCTATGATAATACAATCAGGTTTTAAACAAGTATTATTTGTAAAATGAATAGCTCCTGACATAGTAGTTTCTTCATCTGCAGTAGCTAAAATATGTATTGATCTTTTTAATTTTTTAAAGCAAATATATTTTAACGTTTCAAGTACAATAGCAAAAAATCCTTTCATATCTACTACACCTAATCCATAATATTTATTATTTTTGTTAGTTAAAATAAAAGGATCAGAATCCCATAAATTGTCATCATATGGTACAGTATCAGTATGCCCGGATAGTAACAACCCTCCACGATTTCCAACTGTTTTACTAGCAAGCATATTAAATTTATTAATAGTATGAGGAACTTTATAAAGTTTTACAAAAAAATCTAAATCATTAAAGTAATTTGATAATAAATCAATAAAATTTTTATTACTCATATCTATTGTTTGTATTGTTGAACTAATAGAAGGAGTTTGAATTAATGACGTAAAAATTTCTAAAAATAATGGAATTTTGTAGTTCATATTAATATATGTAAATTTAGTTAAAACAATTATTTAAACAATAAAAATATATGTTGTAATATTAATATCATAAACTATTTTTTTATTAAATACTAAAAAATTAAATTACAGTTTAATTATTATGTAATAAATGTTAAGTATATTTAAAATATACAAAAGGTATAAAATTTATGATAAATGTTTTAATTGTAGGAGCTAGTGGATATGTAGGTGCTGAATTAACAAAATATCTTTTTTTTCACAAAAAAGTTAATATTGTTGCTTTATTTGTTTCAAAAAATAGTCAAGATGCAGGGAAAAAAATATCAGATGTACATAAACAATTTAAAAATATTATCGAGTTAACTTTACAACCTATTTGTGATAATATGTTACACATAATAAATAAAATAGATGCAGTTTTTTTAGCAACAGATCATATTGTTAGTCATACTTTAGCTCCAATTTTTCTTTTAAAAGGAATAATTGTATTTGATCTTTCTGGGGCTTTTAGAATAAATAACCATAATATTTATAAAAAATATTATCACTTTGAACATAAACACATATCTTGGTTACAAAAATCTGTATACGGATTGCCAGAATGGAACAATAGACATATACGCGGCGCTCAATTAATTGCAATTCCTGGTTGCTATGCTACTGCTGTACAATTAGGATTAAAACCAATTGTAAAATATAAATTAATTGACACAAAACAAATTCCTATTATTAATGCTACTAGTGGTGTTAGTGGAATAGGTCGTAAATCTACTTTAACAACTAATGTATGTGAGGTCAGTTTACATCCTTACAATATTTTTACACACCGTCATCAACCAGAAATTGTTGCGCATTTAGGAATTCCAGTTATATTTACCCCTCATTTAGGTAATTTTTCTAGAGGAATATTGGCAACAATTACATGTCAACTAAAATTAGGAATTGTTTTACAAGATATAACTAATGCATATTACATTGCTTACAATAACAAACCTTTAATTCGCACATATAAATCAGGAATACCATCTTTAAAATCTGTGTTAAACTTACCATTTTGTGATATTGGATTTGTGGTAAAAAAACAACATATTATTATTGTTGTTACAGAAGATAACTTATTGAAAGGTGCAGCTACACAAGCTATTCAATGCTTCAATATTCGTTTTAACTTTCCTGAAACACAATCGTTAATCAAATAAGGTTTACTATCGTGGACAAACCATTAGTTATTAAAATAGGTGGAGTATTATTAGATAACTTTACTGCAATGAATGAATTATTTAATTTTTTAAAAAAATATAAACTATCTAATAGTCGTCCATTGTTAATAGTACATGGAGGTGGTGTATCAGTAGATCAATTTATGAAGCAGTTTAATTTTTCTATTAATAAAATAAATGGAATTCGTATTACCCCAGAAAGTCAAATCGATATTATAACAGGTTTATTGTCTGGAACAGCAAATAAAAAATTGCTATGTTGGGCAAAAAAAAAAGAAATAAATGCAGTAGGTTTGTGTCTCTCTGATGGAAATAGTATGATTATTAATCAAGTAAATGAAAAAATAGGTTGTGTAGGTACTCCAAAAGCTCATTCTACATTATTATATCATATTCTCTTAAAAAATAAATTATTACCAATTATTAGTTCTATAGGAATTACTGACGACGGTAGACTAATGAATGTAAATTCTGATTTAGCAGCAGCAGCCATAGCTATATCATTACGTGCTAACTTAATTTTATTGTCAGATGTTAGCGCTATTTTAGATGGGAAAGGACAACGTATTGCTAAAATAACACCTCAAAAAGCTGAACAATTAATCCATAAGGGTATAATTACAAACGGAATGATAATAAAAGTGCGTACAGCATTAGATGCAGCTCATTCTTTAGGTCATTCTGTTGACATTGCAAGTTGGCAAGATATAAAAAGTTTAGAATTACTATTCAATGGGATACCAACTGGAACAAGAGTCACCATATAAATTAACTAACAAAACAGATAGATTATAAAAAATGAAAATAGACAAAATAAAAAAAATTGTTTTAGCTTATTCCGGTGGTTTAGATACATCAGCGATTATACCTTGGCTAAAAGAAAATTATAATGCTGAAGTAATTGCTTATGTTGCTAATATTGGACAAAGTCAAGAAAGCTTGAATAACATTGAAGATAAAGCTATAAACTCTGGAGCATCCAGCTGTTATGTAATTGATTTAAGAAAAAAATTTATTGAAGAATATATTTATCCAATGTTACATACAGGAGCTATATATGAAGGAAATTATTTATTAGGAACAGCTATTGCTCGTCCTATAATTGCTAAATTTCAAATTAAATTAGCATTAAAACTGCACGCTTCAGCTGTATGTCACGGATCTACTGGAAAAGGTAATGATCAAGTTAGATTTGAAAATGCATATATATCATTAGCTCCAAATTTAGATATTATTGCCCCATGGAGGCAATGGAAATTACAATCTCGTCAAGATTTATTAAAATATTTAAAATTAAAAAATATTCACACTTCAGTTACTTTAAAAAAAATTTATAGCAGAGATGAAAATATTTGGCATACCTCTACTGAAGGAGGGGATCTTGAAAATCCTTGGAACGTAGCTCAAGAAAATTGCTGGATAACTACTAAAAACCTTATTAATACTCCAGATAATCCTGAATTTTTAACGTTAGTAATAAATAAAGGACATATTATATCTATAAATCATAAAATTGTTAATTCTTTAGATTGTTTAAACAAATTAAATAAAATAGGAGCAACTCATGGTATTGGAAGAGTTGATATAGTAGAGAATCGTTTGATTGGTATAAAATCCAGAGGATGTTATGAAACGCCAGGAGGTACTATTATGAAAGTAGCCATACAAGCAATTGAACAACTAGTATTAGATAAAGAATGTGTAAAATGGAAAACTCAAATAGGATTAGAAATGTCATATATTATATATGATGGGAAATGGTTTACTCCTTTGAGACATTCATTATTAGATGCTATAAAATGTTTAGTTGATTTAATTAATGGAACTGTAATAATAAAATTATATAAAGGAAATGTGATCGTAGTACAAAAAAAATCTCCCAATTCACTTTATTCTCAAGAATTAGCAACTTTTAATGAAGACAAAAGTTATTCTCATAAGGATGCCGAAGGGTTTATAAAAATCCTTTCTATTACATCTAGAATGAGAGCTACCTGTAATGATAATAACGATATATCAAATTTAAAAAATTAAAAAAATAAATACGATATTTAAAAACTATATTTTTTATAATAAATGTTTATTATGCAAATAGAGGTTAAAAGTATGTTACTTTGGGGCGGAAGGTTCACAAAAAAACCTAATATTTTTTTTAAACAATTTAATGATTCTTTAAAAATTGATTATAAATTATTACAACAAGAAATTTTGGCTTCAATTGCTTGGTCTAAAATATTAGTAGATAGTAAAATTTTAAGTGAAGAAGAACAAAAAAAAATAGAGCATAGTTTAAAAAAAATTTTAAAAAAAACAACATTAAATTCTAAAAGTTTATTAAGTAGTAATTCAGAAGATATTCATAGTTGGATAGAAAATCAATTAATTAATGATTTAGGAAACCTTGGAAAAAAAATTCATACTGGAAGAAGTAGAAATGAACAAATTACTACAGATTTAAAGTTATGGTGTAAAATTCAAATAATAAATTTAATCAGTGGTATTAAACATTTAAAAAAATCATTTGTGGAATTAGCTGAAAATACTTACGACGCTATTATGCCAGGCTATACACATTTACAAAGAGCACAACCTATAACTTTTTCACATTGGTGCCTTGCCTATTTTGAAATGTTAAAAAGAGATGAAAGTCGACTGAACGACACTTTAAAAAGAACAGATGTTAGTCCTTTAGGTTCAGGAGCGTTAGCAGGAACTACTTTGAATATTGATAGATACAAATTAGCTAAATTAATGAATTTTAAATCTGTTACGGCAAATAGTTTAGATAGTGTTTCTGATAGAGATTATGTTGTTGAATTACTGTCAGTGGCTTCTATTAGTATGTTACATTTATCTAGATTTTCTGAAGATTTAATTTTTTTCAACTCAGGAGAATCAAATTTTATAGAATTATCTGATAATATAACAACAGGTTCTTCATTAATGCCTCAAAAAAAAAATCCAGATGCACTAGAAATAATACGATCTAAATGTGGTAGAGTATACGGTTCTTTAATTAGTATACTTGTTATTTTAAAGGGGTTACCTTTATCTTATAATAAAGATATGCAGGAAGATAAAGAAGGACTTTTTGATGCTATTACAACTTGGAATGATTGTTTAAAAATGTCTTGTTTAGTTTTAAAGAATATAAAAATTAATTATATTAATTGTAAAAAAGCTGCTAGAATGGGATATTCTAACGCGACAGAATTAGCGGATTATTTAGTTAGCAAAGGTATTTCTTTTAGAGAGTCACATTCTATAGCAGGTCGTTTAGTGTTACATGCAATTAAAGAAAATTCTACTTTAGAATCTTTACCATTATTTATTTTTAAAAAATATAGTGAAGTTATTGAAAAAGACATTTATAGATATTTATCTATAGATTCGTTATTTAAAAAAAGAAATTCTATTGGTGGAGTATCTTCTACACAAATCAAAATTGCAATTAATCAAGCAAAAAAAGAATTATTAGATTAGAATTAATACTTTGCTACTATACATAATATATAAAAATATTAAAAATCTATAAAAATTAAGTTTTTAAATATTAAATTAATTTATTTAAATTTATATTTGGATAAGTTTATGTTATAGTACATTTATACTTTAAATAAAATATTTAAAATATTTATAACAATATTTAAATAAAAAATTATTACCATATTTAATTATTTAAACAAATACATCTTTTAATATTTTTTATCATTCAACTTAAAATTACTATAAATAATAATGTTTAAAAACAATTTATTTGACAAATAACACATAAATTTATATTTATTGATAGTAATAAATATTACTAACAACATAATTTTATAAAAAAATATTACATAAAATAACATTTTTATGTTAATGATATTTGAGTAAAAATAAATAATATTCAATAAAGCTTCCTTATTCGTAAAGGAAGCTTTATTCGATAACCGTCATATATAAAAATTTACCTTATTATTAATGTTCATCTAAAAAACTTCTTAATATTTCAGATCTACTAGGATGCCTTAATTTTCTTAAAGCTTTAGCTTCTATTTGTCGTATACGTTCACGAGTTACATCAAATTGCTTACCTACTTCTTCTAAAGTATGATCAGTATTCATATCAATACCAAAACGCATTCTCAATACTTTAGCTTCTCTATCTGTTAAGCTAGACAGTACTTGATGTGTAGCCGACCGTAAATTTTCAGATGTAGCAGAATCTAAAGGTAATTCTAATGTAGTATCTTCAATAAAATCTCCGAGATGCGAATCATCATCATCTCCAATTGGAGTCTCCATAGATATAGGTTCTTTAGCTATTTTTAATACTTTTCTAATTTTATCTTCAGAAATTAACATTTTTTCAGATAATTCTTCTGGAGTTGGTTCTCTACCAATTTTTTGCAACATTTTTCTAGAAATACGATTTAATTTGTTAATAGTCTCAATCATATGAACAGGAATACGAATTGTTCTAGCCTGATCAGCAATAGATCGGGTAATAGCTTGTCTAATCCACCATGTCGCATAAGTAGAAAATTTGTACCCTCTTCGATATTCAAATTTATCAACAGCTTTCATAAGACCTATATTACCTTCTTGAATTAAATCTAAAAATTGTAATCCTCTATTAGTATATTTTTTAGCAATAGAAATTACTAATCTTAAATTAGCTTCCACCATTTCTTTTTTTGCACGCTTAGCTTTAGCTTCACCTAAAGACATTTTTTTATTAATATTTTTTATTTCTTCTATTGTCAATCCAGTTTCTGTTTCAATTTGCATTAATTTATGACAAATTGAATAAATTTTCTTCTTAATTTTATTTAATTTTTCAGACCATGGTTTTTTCATTTGCAATGCTAATTGCACCCAATTAGTACTAGACTCTTGTTTTGTAAATAATTGTATTAAGATGATTTTAGGCATTTTACAATGTTCAACACATAATTGTACTAACATTTTTTCATGAAATCTGATCCGTTTCATAACATGGCGCATATTATTAACTAAATAATCAAACTGTTTTGGAACCAATCTAAATTGTTTAAAAATTTCCGATAAATTACGTATTTCAGTGACAGCTTTATAATGTTTTCTATGATTGCATTTAATTGCAATATTAGTTATTGCATATTGTTTTTGTAGTTCATTAAACTTATCTTTAGCTAAATTAGAATCAATGATATTTAAATTTTCATTTTCTTCTTCGTTAGAAGCAACTAAATTTAAATTTAAATTATTGCTTAATGATAATTCTGATCCTATATGTGACATTAAAGATGTAATATGATCTTCTGTACTGCAGTCTATAAATCCAGTAATTAACTCTGACAAACGTATTTCTTTACATTTAACTTTATCATACTGTTCTAATAAATAATTTATCGATTTAGGATACTCAGATATTGAACTTTGTATTTGATTAATACCATCTTCAATACGTTTAGCTATATCAATTTCACCTTTTCTTGTTAAAAGACCTACTGTACCCATTTCTCTCATATATATTCTTATTGGATCCGTTGTACGTCCAGGATCCGATTCAACATTAGATAATACTTGAGTAGCAGCTTCTACTACATCTTCGTCTGTATCTACAGTATTAGTATTACTTAAAATTAAATCATCCGTATCGGGAGCTTCTTCAACTACCTGAATACCCATATCATTAATCATTTGAATAATATGGTCAATTTGATCAGACTCTATAATATTATCAGACAATTGATCGTTGATTTCAGAGTAAGTAAGAAATCCTTGTTCTTTACCATGAATAACAAGTAATTTTAATTGCGATTGAGGGGTTTTATCCATAACATAATATCCATAATTTAATTATTTTAATTAGTTGATGAATTCAATAATGAATGATATAAAAAATATACTTTTTATACATTCTTTATTTTATAAAATGTATTATTTTTTATAATTTATGTCTTAAAATAAAATACGGTAAGTATTATTGTTATAGTAAATTAAATAAAATTTATACATTCACGAATTGTATATAAACATAAAAAAATATGTTTATATTCAGTAATTACACTTTAGCTAATTCTTTATTAATATTCCATAATTCTATTTTTTCTTTCTTATCTAAACCTTGTGCACGTTCTTTAATTATCAAATTTTCTTGCCTGATTTCCAATCCTTTACTACATAAATCAGTTAAAGCATCTAAAAATACATTTTCAATTTGATTATTTACAATCATATTATCCCATTTTGCTATCTTTTTAACTATTTCAAATTTTTTAGAAGGCCTATAAAATTCTATTAATTGCCCAGTATTTATATATGAATATTTCATACATAAATTTAAAAGCTCCAAAAAAAAAGGTACACCAGGCATTTTAAAATGTACAAATTTAAAAGGTTGTGGAATACTATTTACTAGCCAAGGATTTTGTACTAATAAACTCATAAGTATTTTAATTGTAGTATATTTTATGTTTGTTAACTTATCTGCATATATATTTGCTTTTTTCTTTAAAAACAAACATCTTAATTGTACATCATTAACAATTCCTATTTTATCACTTAATTTCTTAAATAATAAAATTTTTATAATTTTTCCTGGAATTTTTTGTATTAAAGGTATAATTTGAGTACTAAAATAACTTTTTTCTTCTATATAATTTAAATTAATATTATGTTGTAATTTTTTAAACAAAAATTTAGACATAGGAACTGCATTATTTATCCTTGATTCAAAAGTTATTTGCCCTTCTTTTTGAATTAAACTATCAGGATCTTCACCTTCAGGTAAGAAAATAAATTTAAGTATTTTATTATCATATAAATATGGTAACGATAGTTTTAATGCTTTCCATGCAGCTATTCTTCCTGCTGAATCTCCATCATAACAATATATAATTGTATCCGTAATACGAAAAAGAGTTTGTATATTTTCAGATGTTAGAGATGTTCCTAATGTAGCAACGGCATAATTAATATTGAATTGAAACAACATTATAACATCTATGTATCCTTCAACTACCAATAATTTATGTATTTTATTGTTTGTTTTAAAAACTTCATATAAACCATACAATTGATACTTCTTTTTAAAAATAATAGTTTCTGGAGAATTAAGATACTTAGGTTTAACATTATGTAAAGATCTACCTCCAAATCCACCAATTCTTCCACGTTTGTCTCGAATAGGAAAAATAATTCTTTTATAAAAACGATTATAACAACAACCTTTTTTATCAAAAATAATACCAGAATCAATTAACTTTAATTTATCAACTGACATTTTTTTTTGAGAGTCATTAAAACAATTATACGTTAATTGAGAAACATACCCAATAGAAAAAAACTTTATTAAGTTAATATCAATTCCTCTATTGTACAAATATTGTAATGCTACTTTGCCAGGTTTTTGATTTATATTATTTACGTAAATTTTAGATATTTTTTGCATCGTATTATATAATTCATTTTTATAAGTATATCTAATATTATTAATTTGATTAGGTATGATTTTATAAATTTGTAAACCATGTATAGTAGATAGTTCTTCTATAGTTTCTAAAAAACTTAGATTATCATAATGCATTAAAAAATCAATAGCATTTCCATGAGCATTACATCCAAAACAATAATAAAATTGTTTTTCATAACTTACGGTAAATGATGGATTATTATCATTATGAAAAGGACACTTGGTAATAAATTCTTTACCTCGTTTTTTCAAAATTATTTTAGATTGTATTAATTCTACAATATTTGTTTTAGCTAATAATTCAGAAATAATATTTTTTGAAATTTTTTTAAACATATAAATTTTTTATAATATTTCTAATATAACCGTTTTGTATCGTATACGGTTATATTAGTAAGTGTTTTTAAATAGTTATATAATAAATTATATTATATTAATACATACGAATTCTCTTATTATTCTCTCTAGACAATTTTTTTGTTAATCGCTTAATAGCTGAAGCTTTAGCTCTTTTACGTTCCGTGGTCGGTTTTTCATAAAACTCTCTTTTTCTCATTTCAGCTAATATACCTGCTTTTTCACATGACCTTTTAAATCTTCTTAAAGCTACATCAAAAGGTTCATTTTCTCTAATTTTAATTATAGGCATAAACATCCTTTATTATTTTAAGTTAACAAATATTAAATAACATAAATTGTTATTTTTCTTTAAGAAATAATTAATGTTTATTATATACTTTAAATAAATTTTATGTTTTAAATTATTTTGAAAATTTTTAAACCTAAAAAAATATTAATTAAATAACAAAGTTGGTATTTTTTTATTTTTTAGATTAATATTTGAAAATCTATTATGTATATTAAATTATGTAAATTATGCGAATATTGGGAATAGAAACTTCTTGTGATGACACAGGAGTAGCCATTTATGATGATATCGACGGATTAATTTTTAACAAAGTTATTAATCAATCTAAAATTCATTCTCGTTATGGAGGAGTAGTACCCGAATTAGCTGCTCGTCAACACAATAAAAATATTACGTTATTGTTGCAAGATGCTTTAAAAAAAGTACGTTATAATAGCAAATATAATTTAGATGCTATAGCGTACACAGCAGGGCCAGGATTAATAAGCTCTTTAATAGTTGGAGCGACTATTGCAAGTTCTCTTGCATTTTCAATAAACGTTCCAATTATTTTAGTGAATCATATGGAAGCACATTTGTTATCTTACATGTTAAATAGAAAAAGTATTAATTTTCCTAAATTTCCATTTTTAGGTCTTTTAGTATCAGGTGGACATACTCAATTAATTATATCTGAAAATAAAGGAGAATATAAAATATTAGGAAACACATTAGATGATTCAGTAGGAGATACTATTGATAAAATTGCTCAATTATTAGGTATTAATTACCCTGGAGGAAAAAATTTATCTGAGTTAGCAAAACAAGGTACTTCTGGAAAATTCGTTTTTCCAAGACCTATGATACATCACAAAGGATTTAATTTTAGTTTTTCAGGTTTAAAAACCTATGTTACTCGAATAATAAAAAAACACAATGATTATAGTTTATTATTTCGTGCAGATATTGCTAAAGAATTTGAAGAAACAATAGTTGATACATTGTTAATTAAATGTAAAAAAGCACTTAAATTAAAAAAAATAAAAAGATTAATTATTGCAGGAGGTGTCAGTGCTAATCACCTATTAAGATATAAATTTAAAAAAATGATGTCGACAATACAAAACCATGAGCTATTTTTAGCTGATATTAATTTTTGTACAGATAATGCAGCAATGATAGCTTTAACTGGAATGTTAAGATTTAAAGGTGGTAATTTTTTAGAACCTAAAATTGTAATAAAACCAAGTTGGATCATTTCTGATTTATGTAAATTTTAAATAATATATAAGTATTTAAAATAATATACATAACAATAAATTATTGTATATATTTATATGTATATTATTTTTAATATAAATAATATAGTAATATATTTAATGATGTACTTATAAAAAAAATTAATTAACATTGAAACATTAAATAATTAACGAATTTATTAATATGATTTATTAATCATTATGTTTAAATATAAATAAATTTTTTATAAGTACTATATAGTTATATAAATATATAGTTACATGTTTAATGAAAAATAAATCATTAAAAATTACTTACTTAATCATTAATAATTTACTATATATTTTTAAAAAATTTTATATGTAAAATATACAAACATATTTAATATATGATATAATAAAAAGTTATTTAATATAATTAATTAAATCTTTAATAGTTAATACATTCATTTTTTTATATTTTGCAAATTGAATAACTTGATGAGTATTGGCCATAGATCCATCTTTATTTGTTAATTCACAAATTACACTAGATGATTTAAATCCTGCTAATTCCATTAACAAAATAGATGCTTCTGTATGTCCAGGTCTAGCAAGAACACCTTCTACATGAGCTTTTACTGGGAAAACATGCCCAGGACGATTTAAATCATTAGGTTTAGCGCAATCAGAAACAGCAGTTGTAATAGTAGTTAATCTATCTTTTGCTGAAACACCAGTAGATATTCCATATTTTGATTCTATAGTTACGGTAAACCCAGTACCGTAAGCACTTGTGTTTTTTTCAACCATCATTGGTAATTCTAATTGTTGACGCATTCGTTCTGTAATGCAAAGACATACAATACCACTACCATATCTAATAGTTAATGCCATTTGCTCTATTGTCATAGTTTCACTAGGAAAAACTAAATCTCCTTCATTTTCTCTATTTTCATCATCTAATAACATTATTCCATGCCCTAATTGTAAAGATTTAATTGCATTTTTAATACGTTGACTAGAATTTCCAAACTTAGATAACAAATTTTTTCTCATAAATAAAACCTTTATATAAAACATAAGTAGCAGCAAAACATCTTGATAAAAAAATTTTTCGACTATTTTAATAAAATTTTTAAAAACATATTTATAATAAATTTATTCAATAAATTTATTTTTTTGTAACTCTATTTATTTATGATATACATAGTTAATTCTATTACTTTATGAAAATTACTTTAATAACTAACGATTAAATTAATTTAACAAAACAAACCATGATTAACAGACGTTACTTTACTGTATATTCGTATACCTTATATTTCTTATGATACACTTACAATTATTCAATACTTATTATTAAAAAATATTATATAAATTATATGCTATAAAATTATTATATAATTTAATAATTTAAAAAAAATTTTATTTACTAAAATGTACGTATTTAATAATGTTAATTTGTTATTCATTATAATACTTTATAAAAAAAATTAACAATTAGTTAATAATAACTAAAACAGTTGTTTCAAATTTGATAATTAAAAATATTGCAATATCTGAATAAATAATTTTTTGTGACTACATTATTAATTTTTTATTATAAACATAATACTAAATAAAATTATTAATACAATTTTAAATAAGGAGTAAACAATTGAAAATATATCTAGTTGGAGGAGCAATAAGAAATAATTTACTTAACATACCAACAACTGATAAAGACTGGGTAGTGGTAGGAGCTACTCCAGAAGAATTATTATTCAAAAACTTTAAACAAGTAGGTAAAAATTTTCCTGTATTTTTACATCCAATTACACATGAAGAATATGCTTTAGCTAGGACAGAGCAAAAATTTGGAGTAGGATATAAAGGATTTAAAGTTAATTACTCATCAAATGTTACTTTGAAAGAAGATTTGATAAGAAGAGATTTAACTATTAATGCTATAGCGCAAGATACATATGGTAATTATATAGATCCATTTAATGGTATTCAAGATATTAAATTAAAAATTTTAAGACATATATCTCCTGCATTTTCAGAAGATCCTTTAAGAATATTAAGGGTTGCTAGATTTGCAGCTTTATTTTTTCATTTAGGTTTTAGAATTGCTGAAGAAACAATAATATTAATGAACAAAATAGTAAATAGTAAAGAATTATTATATTTAAACCCCAATAGAATTTGGAAAGAAACTGAAAAAGCCATGAAAACTAATAATCCACACATATTTTTTCAAATTCTACACTATTGCCATGTATTGCCATCTTTATTTCCTGAATTACATGCAATCATTTTAACTCACAAAAAAATACATTTATATAATCTTACACAAAATTTATATGAAACTTGTTTTAAAGCGTTAGCTAAAATATCATTAGTAACTAACGAAATTGATATCAAATTTGCTTATTTATTTCAACAATTAAGTTTACCAAACCACTATTTTACGTATAATTCACTTTTGTTACGCAATTTATTTATCATTAATATGATTAACAAACTATGTAAACGTTTAAACATTCCTAATTATATCAAAAAGTTATCTAACTTAATAATGAATCATCAACATTTTTTATGTACTCTATGTTATCAATCATCTGAATTTATTGTGCAATTATTTTATAAAATTGATGCTTGGAGAAAACCTATTGTAATAGACAAATTATCTTTTTTAATAAATTATATTTGTCGTGATAGTAACATTTATATTGGAAATAATTTTTTTAGACCTGGAAACTATTTAAAAGAAATATTTAATATTGCACATAACGTTTCAATTAAAAAAATTATTATGTTCAAAAATATAAAAGGATGTGCTATACGAAAAATTTTTATACAACATAGAATAAATGCTATTAATATTTGGAAATCTAAATTATATTAATAAAAATAATATTATAATAATAATTCTATAAATTATAAAGGGATAAAATGAATAATTTGTAATTATAAATAATGTTTTTCTTATTGTTAACATTGAAATTGAAAAAGAAATAATTAATCCAATAATATATAAGATAAAATTTTTAAATAATATTTCTTTTGATAATTCAATTATATTTAAAATAGATACACCGAAAAGTATTGGTATTGCAATGATAAAAGAATAATTTACTGCAATGGATTTTTCAACACCTAAAAGTATAGCGCCCGATACTGTAGTTCCTAATCTAGAGCACCCAGGACATAATGCTATGCATTGTATCAGACCTATTAAAAATGCTTGTAAATAAGATATCTTTTTCAGATTTTTAATTTTTTTATTTTTTTTTACAATAATTTCACTAAATAATAATAACATAGTACCAATAATTAAAGAATATAACATATTCTTTGAATTAGTTAAACATGTTATTTTAGAATAAATTAAAAGACCAATTAAAATAATAGGGAAAATACTTAAAAAAATATGTAATATTGTTATATTTTTGTATCGATAATTTGTTTTAATTAATTTATTAAACGAAAAATAAAATATTGCCATCCATTTTTTCTTAAAAATTATCAATAAAGAAAAAACAGATCCTAATTGTACAAATGATTCAATAAAAATTATCTGATTAGAATTAATATTAACTAGTTTTCCAAATAAAATCAAATGCAAAGTAGAAGATATAGGAAAAATTTCAGTAATTGCTTCAATAACTGCGATAATAAATATATTAAATATGCTAGTAATATCATTAGTAAAAATCATATTTTACTCTAAACAATTTATTTATTGTTATTATAACAATGTTTAAAATATAAATTTTATCATATTATAATAAATAACGGCACTAAAATTGTGCCGTTTATAATATTAATAAATTTATTTTTCGATCAACATTATTATAGTTTTTCCAGCAACAACTTTTCCTGACATTTTTTTTAAACTTTTAAATTTCTCAATATTAGATATAACAATTGGAGTTAATATAGATTTAGCATTTTTTTTTAAAAAATTTAAATCATAATCTATAATTGAATCTCCTTTTTTTACTCGCATTTGTTGTGTTATTTTTCGTTTAAAACCCCTGCCTTTTAATTGCACAGTATCAATACCAAAATGAACAAATAATTCTACATTATCATCAGATTTTATTGAAAAAGCATGTAATGTATTAAAAATTTTGTGAATAATTCCATCTACGGGTGATACAATACTTTTCCCAGAAGGTTTTATAGCTATTCCATCACCTACAATTTTCTTAGAAAAAATTTCATCTGGTACATTTTCAATAGGAATGATTTCTCCAGATATAGGTGCTACTATTTGTATAGTATATTTTAAATTATTTTTTTTATTACTAAAAAAAGAAGATAACAATCCCATTTATTTTGTCCTTGAAAAATTAATTAAATAATTACTATTCAGTAAATTGATCAATTATGTTCAATATACCTTTTGACGTTGCCTGACATAATGCTTTTTTTGCCATTTGTTTTGAATTTTTAAAATTACTCTTTCTAATAATGTTTTTAATAATAGGAATAGATGGAGCATTCATACTAAATTCATCAATACCTATACCTATTAATAATGTTGTAGCTCTAGTATCTGCTGCAAGCTCTCCACATATTCCAGTCCACTTACCTCTTTTGTGAGCAGCATCAACTACAATTTTAATTAACTTTAATACAGAAGGACTCATTGGATCATATAAATTTGATACTAAATTATTTCCTCTATCTACAGCTAAAGTATATTGAGTTAAATCATTACTACCTATACTAAAAAAATCAACTTCTTCTGATAAATGTTCAGACATCATAGCTGCAGCAGGTGTTTCAATCATAATTCCAATTTCTAAATTTTCATCAAAAATTAAATTTTCAATTTTTAATTGATGTTTAATATTTTTTAATTCTATTTTTAATAATTTAATTTCTTCAACTGAAATAATCATAGGAAACATTATTCTTAATTTTCCAAAAGCAGACGCTCGTAAAATTGCTCTTAATTGAGTATATAATATTTCTTTTCGAGACATAAAGATTCGAATTGCTCTCCAACCGAGAAAAGGATTATCTTCTTTAGGTAATTGCATATACGGTAAATCTTTATCTCCTCCAATATCCATTGTTCTAATAATTACTGATTTGTCTTTCATTGATTGAGCTACTAATTTATAAGCTTCAAATTGTTCATTTTCAGAAGGTAAAGACTTTCTTCCCATAAATAAAAATTCAGTACGATATAAACCAATACATTCTGCTCCATATTTTTGTACTCCAAGCATATCATTAGGAGCACCTATATTAGCACCTATTTCTATTAAATGATTATCTATAGTTTTTGCAGGTAATTTTTTTAATTTATCTAATTGTAATTTATTATTTAAAAACAATTTTTTTAAATGTTTTTTTGTATTAATAATAGAATTTATAGGGTTAATATATATTTCATTGTTTAAGCTATCAAGTATAATAAAATCTCCATTTTTTACTTTTCGAGTTATATTTTTAACGCCCACTATTGCCGGAAGTTCTAATGATCGAGCCATAATAGAAGTATGGGAGGTTTGACTTCCTAAATCAGTGATAAATCCAAGTATTTTTTTTAAGTTAATTTGAGCTGTTTCTGAAGGTGTTAAATCTTTAGCTATCAAAATTACTTGATCACGTATTAAATCTAACTCACATATTTTAATATTTAATATATTTTTAATTAATCTATTACCAATATCTCTTATATCAACTGATCTTTCTTTTAAATAATGGTTATTTAATTTTTCTAAAGTTTTAGCTTGTTTTTCAATAACATAAAATGTTGCGGCATCTGATGAGTAATATTTTTCTTTAATAAGATAAATTATTTCTTTTTCAAATTCTTCATCTTCTAAAAGCATAATATGCCCTGTAAAGATTTCTTCTTTATTTTTACCAACAGTGTGTGCTGCTTTTTGTTTGATTATTTCTAACTGTAAAATAGTTTTTTTTCTAGCATTTAAAAATTTATTAATTTCATTTTTAGTTTGTTCATAAGGTATTTTGTTTGTATTAATAAGTATTTTTTGCTCATATATAAAAAATGCTTTTCCGAAAGCTATGCCCGGCGATACTGGAATACCTGAAATCATAACGTGCCTTTTTTGTAAATTTAATTATTTTAAAATAAATAATGACTATACTTAAGACAATAAAATTATTATTAATCTAATTCACCGGAAGTAAAATTCTTCTTCCGGTAATAATTATTTTTTAAAGATAATATTTTTTTTTCTAAAAAATAATAATTTATTTTAATTTTGTCATCAAATTTGAAAGATATTCTATTGCTTCTTTTTCATCTATACCTTCTGCTGATAATCTAATAATGCTATTATGTACAAGTTCAAGAGTTTGCAATTTAAATAAACTTTTCGCGTTTGTAGTTTTTCCTTGATTTGTTATAGTAATATTTGAAGAAAATTTTTTTGCAGCTTGTACAAATTGAGCAGCTGGTCTCGTATGTAACCCATTAACTGCTTTAATTACAATATCTCTATGTAGCATTTAATCCCCCTTATTAATTATTTTTATATAATTTAACTATATTTATGTAGTAATAAAAAAATTTAATATAATTTTATTTTTTGTTATACTTAACTCATATTTTTTAATAATTAATTAAATATTTATATATTATATAAAATTACATAATTTATAAAAAATGAAAATATAAAATTACTAAAAGTTAATGTTTAAAAATTTGTTTTTTTTAGTTAGTATAAATAATTGTTGTTTATATTTTTTAAAAGTTAAAATACATACATGTATATAATAAATATATGTTTAATGCGTATGTATTACTTTATTAATAAATTCAATAATATTTAAATTATAATATATTTGTTAATAATAGATTGGATGCTATAATCTAACAAAAGTTTATTTGTTTTATTCAATTGAATAATTATTTAATTAATAATATTTAAATTAATATTTTTATTATATAATACAAAACATTATTATAGTTAATTTTTTAATAGTTTAAACAAAACTATTTTATTACATGTTTATTAGTTTTAATAAATATATTATTTAATAATATTTAAATTTTTTAATTTTTAAAAAATATTTTTTTTTTGTAAATTAAATATATTTATAAAATAATATTGACAATTGTTACAAAAGCACTACAGATAATATCTATTATTTTAAAAAACATATGTTTTTAAAACACTTTTATTAAATTTTTTATTTTAAAATTATTTGTACATTTTAAAAAATAAATTATTAGCAAATTTATTATTCAAATGTATTTTTCTATTATAATAAAAAGATTTTTACATATTAAAATAACAATTTTTGTTGTATTTACTACATATTAATAAATATTAAATTTATTAATTTTTATTATTTTATAATATATCTTATAATGTTTATAAATATATGCTGCAAAAAGTATATAAAATTTTAATTTTTTATATTAATGATTTTAAAATTATGTCTAATATAATGCTTCAACTTAAAAAATTACAAAATATTATGTTAAAACATGGATATTTATATCATACTTTAGATTCTCCTATTTTATCAGATGCAAAGTATGATTACTTAATAAACAAATTACGTTATTTAGAAGATAAATATCTAAAATTAAAACCTGATTATTCTCCAACACGTATTATAGGTAGTAATTTGTTACCACAATGGAATAAATTTTCGCATCTTACACCTATGCTTTCTTTAGAAAATATATTTAGTATTAAAGAATTATATAAATTTATTCAAACAATTTATTGCAAATTATATCATGTAAAAAATTTATCTTTTTGTTGTGAATTGAAAATAGATGGATTAGCTTTAAATCTGATATATGAAAATGGCATATTAATAAAAGCATTAACTAGAGGTGATGGTCGTTTAGGAGAAGATGTTACTATTAATGCTAAAGTAATTAAAAATATACCGCTAACTTTAAAAAGTGCCGAAGTTCCTAGATTAATAGAAATTAGAGGAGAAATTTTTATATCATTATCTAATTTTAAAAAAATAAATAATATAAAAAACGATCAATGTAAAAAAAATTTTTCAAATCCTAGAAATCTTGCTGCTGGATCATTACGACAAACAAATTCCCAAATATTAAAAAAAAGAAAACTAATATTTTTATGTTACGGCTGTGGAGTAGTAAAAGGTATAAAAAATAAATTTTTTAGTCATTATAATAGATTTAAAAAATTAAAAGAATGGGGTTTTCTTGTCAGCAAATATAATACTATTTGTAATAATTTTGGTGAAATATTATTTTTTTTAAAAAAAATACAAAAAATAAAATCTACTTTAAATTATAATATAGATGGTATTGTAATAAAAGTAGATTCTTTAGAATACCAGAAAAAGTTAGGCAATACTTCTCAATACCCTAAATGGGCTGCATCTTTTAAGTTTAATGCAAAAGAAAAAATAACTGAAATAATAAATATCGATTTTAAAGTAGGTAGAACTGGTATGATAACTCCAGTAGCTGAACTAAAACCTATTCAATTATCAGGTGTTACTATTCAAAATGTTTCGTTACATAACAAATCTGAATTAGAAAAGTTAAATATTTCTATAGGAGACAAAGTACTAATACGTAGATCTGGAGATGTAATTCCTTATGTCATAAAAGTAATGTCTACCCATAAAATATCTTTTCAAAACAAAAAAATAAATTTTCCTGACAAATGTCCTATTTGTTATTCAATAATTAAACATACATTTAATAATAAGCAATCTAAATGTACAGGAAATATAAAATGTCTTGCACAAACTAAAGGATTTTTATATCACTTTTTTTCTAAAAAAGCAGTAAATGTTGTTGGAATAGGAAAACAATTAATTAATAAATTTATCTCGAATAACATTACTGATGTTATTGATATTTATAAATTAAATAATAATCAAACATTTAAAAATAAATATCTAGGTGAAAAATCTTTTAAAAAAATAATTCAAAATTTAAAACAATCTAAATCTATATCGTTATCTCGATTTATTTATGCTCTAGGCATTCCTAAAGTAGGAATTGTTATATCTGAAAATATTGCAACATATTTTAATTCTTTAAAAAAATTTATAGAATCAAGTCAAGAAGAATTATTATCTGTAAAAAAAGTAGGACAAATTATAGCCTCAAATATTTTAAAATATAAAAATATTAAAAAAAATATAACATTAATTAATTTACTAATAAATGAAATTAAATTCAATGTGTATCATATTAATCCAAGATTAAATTATAAACACATATTTTATAATAAAAATATTAGTATAACTGGTCATTTAATAAATTTTTCCAGAATACAAATACAACAACATTTAATTAATATAGGAGCAATAATCAAAAAATATATATCTAAAAATACAGATTTTTTAATTGTTGGTAGAAAACCTGGTAAAAAATTTGAAAAAGCTTTAGAATTGAAAATTAAGATAATAAAAGAAGATTACTTGTTGCAATTGTTAAATTAAGAAAATATATAAATTAACCAATAATGATGAAATATTTTGGGTCGTGCAGGATTCGAACCTGCGACCAATTGATTAAAAGTCAACTGCTCTACCAACTGAGCTAACGACCCTAATTTTGTTAAATAACAGTTTATTACAATGGTAGGTGATGACGGACTCGAACCGCCGACATCCTCCGTGTAAAGGAGGCACTCTGCCAACTGAGTTAATCACCTATTTAAATCTATACCTTTCATTGTAAAGGTTAAAGATAATGAGTCAATCTTTTTTATTCAAAAAAAGTTTGTTTGCTCATTATTTGATCACTTTTTATGTATGAACTCTTTTTTTATAATTTATTTAATTATTTAATATATTATTTATTATAAAATAAATTATTTTTTTATTTTTTTAGACTGAAGGATTATCATGACAATAATAACTCGGTTTGCTCCAAGCCCTACTGGTAACATACATATTGGAAATATTCGTACTGCATTATATTCTTGGTTGTTTGCCCGAAAACATAAAGGGTTATTTATTTTACGTTTCGAAGATACAGATATTAAACGTTGCACTACTAAGTCAAAAAAAGAAATATTAAATGTTTTAAAATGGTTAGGATTAACGTGGGATAAAGGTCCTTTTTATCAAAGTGATAGATTAAAATATTATAAAAAATTAATCAATCTTATGTTAAAAACAGGCAATGCATATAAATGTTATTGTTCAACTGATAGGTTACTTAAATTAAGACAATCACAAATAATTAAAAAGGAAAAAACACGTTACGATGGTCAATGTAGAAATATATTAAACGTGAAAAAAATGGGTTTGCCTTTTATTATAAGATTTAAGAATCCAACAGTAGGTTACGTTATTTTTGAAGATGAAATTAAAGGATTGATTAAAATTAATAATAATGAACTAGATGACTTAGTTATTCAAAGATCGAACGGTATGCCAACATATAATTTCTGTGTTGTTGCAGATGATATAGACATGAATATTACTCATGTTATTAGAGGAGAAGACCATATTAGTAATACTCCTCGTCAAATTAACATTTATAAAGCTTTAAAACAACCTATTCCTAAATACGTACATCTATCTATGATTTTAGATGCAAACGGTAAAAAAATTTCTAAAAGAGAAAATTCAGAACATATAATAAAATATTATAATGAAGGATATTTACCAGAAGCTCTTTTAAATTATATTGTTAGGTTAGGATGGTCATATGGAAATAAAGAAATTTTCAGTCTCCAAGAAATGCAAAATTTATTTTCTTTAAAATCTATTACCGGATCATCTAGTCGTTTTAATATTAAAAAATTAGTATCTTTAAATAGATATTATATAAAAAATTTATCTTTAAATAATTTAGTTAAATATCTTAATATTTATTTACTTAAAAATAAAATTAATGTACAAAATGGCCCTTGTTTATTAGACATAATTGATTTAGTTCGTAATAAATGTAATACATTGACTGATATAATAAGTGTTTGTAATTATTTTTATAGAGACAATATTAATTTAAAATTAATCAATTGTGAAAAAAATTTAACTAATGAGTCAATAATACCTTTAAAAATAATATTTAGTTGTTTAAATAATTTGAATAATTGGAATATCATTCAAATTAATAAAATAATATTCAATTTACCACAAATTTTAGGTATTAAGATACAAAAAATAGGAATGCCTTTAAGAATTGCTGTCACAGGTACAAATATATCTGCTAGTATTGATAAAATCATTTTCTATATTGGAAAAAAAAGAACTTTATATCGTATAAAGCAAGCTTTAATTTTTATCATTAATAATAAAAATAAAAAATTAAAAAAATGTAAATATATTTAAAAAATATTAACCTTCATTTAATAAATTTTTTTATATTATTATCTATATAATCTATTTTCAAACGTATCCTTATATACTTTAAAATGTTATATGTATATAATATGTTTTTGAAATATTTGAAATAAAAAATTTTTTTTCATCATATTTATGAATATGAAGTATATTTAAAATATATAAATTATTTATTAGTCTTTACAAAAACACTAAATTTATAAAAAATGGGGTTGTAGCTTAGTTTAGTAAATCAGATGCATAGCATACATAAGGTTATCGGTTTAAATTCTTCCAACTCCATATAAAATATATTTTTTAAAGTATATGTTTTGAAACAAAATATTAATATTTTAAATTGTAAAAATAACTTAATTTAAAACAAATCGTCATTGTATAAAATAAAATTTTTTTAAAAAAAAAATAAAATCACATTTTTAATTTATGAAATATGTTTCAAAATAATAATTATTTTTTTTAAAAACAATTATAACTATATATTCAACAATTAATGTTGAATAAATAACCGATATTATTTGTTTCTACAAAAATTTAACATGATATTTACTAAATATCATGAATAATATTTATCCAAATATTACTCAAAACATTAGTATATTTAAAGTTAAAATATGGTAACAATATTATACAAAGATTTTTATTTATTTAAAAAATAAATATTTTTTTAATTCATAATTGCATATTCATAATTTCTCTATAGGCTGAAATAATTTTATTTTTTATTTGTACTACCATTTGTACTGCTATAGATGATTTTTGTATATCAATCATAACATCACTTAGTGATATTTTTTTATCACCAGATTCAAACTTTTTTATATGATTAGCAGCAGTACTTTGAATGTTATTAACTTCTGTTATTACATTTTTTAATATTTCAGGAAAATTAATAGTTGTATTTGTTTTATTAACGTTAATTGGTTGTATAACATTATTATCAGTGTTTATATGATTAATAAATTTTGTAGTAGGTCCGATAAACATAATTATTCCTTATAATTTTTTTGCTAAATGTTTATTTGTAATTTTTATTATTAAAAAATAGATAATTTAATATCAATATATATATATCAAATATTTTATTAAACACAAATATCCTCATAAACAAAGCATATTATATTATCCACTTTTTTTTGTAACAAAAAGTTATTTTATCTAAAATTGAATGTAAAATATTAATAAGTTAATACAAATAATTTATTTGTTAATCATTATATGTAAAATTTTAATTAATTTTTTTATTATTAAAATAGTAGGACAGTTATATGAATGTTAATACAAAATCACAATTTAAAAATAATCAAAACTTTAAAAAGTTATTAATACTATTTAATAATAGAAATTATATGCTTATTATAACTATAATAATTATTATTACCATGTTATTTTCTATTTTTTTTTGGTATAAAAGTCCAAATTATGGGATACTTTATAGTAATTTATCAATAGAAGATAAAAATGAAGTAATCAAAAAATTAGAAGAAATGCACGTTTCGTACCATCTAGAAAAACAATCAGGCACTATCTTAGTACCTAATGATAAAATATATATTTTACGAATAAATTTGTTAAAAAATGGCTTTCCTAAAAGTCCTTATGTTGGATATGAATTATTAGATCAAGAAAGATTTGGAATTAGCCAATTTAATGAACAAATAAATTATCAAAGGGCATTAGAAGGTGAATTAGAAAAAACAATTCAACAATTGAATAATATAAAACATGTAACAGTACATTTATCGTTACCTAAATCATCTTTATTTTTATATGAAAAAAAAGAACCATCAGCAGCGATTTCTTTAATTATAGATGATAATAAAAAAATTGAATATGAAGAAATACGCGCTATAGTCCATTTAGTATCAAGTAGTGTATCGGGATTATTGCTTAGTAAAATTACTATTATTGATCAATATGGACATTTATTAAATCAATCTGGACAAGGATATAATGAATTAAATAATGCTTGCTTAAATTATACTAATACTATAGAAGAGAAATATAGTAGAAAAATTGAAGAAATTTTAATACCTTTATTCGGAGTAGAAAATATACATGCAAAAGTAACTGTTCAAGTAGATTTTGATTCAAAAGATCGAATGGAAGAAAAATATTCTCCAAATTATTTAAACCAGGGACAATCTGTTCGTTCTCGTCATGTTGTTTCTAGTACAAAAAATATCAAAAAAAAATTTCTTAATAAAGATAACTATCATAAAAATTATAATGATACTTCTTCACATATATTGAAAAATAAAAACAATTTAAAAAACAAAATATTTGTTAATAATAATTATAATTATGATAAATATCATTATATACACCCTATTAAAAAACCTTTTGATAACGATTCAAAAATAAATTCAGATTATGAAGATACTGTCAACTATGAGTTAAATCATACAATTTTGCATAATAAAGTTAATAAAGGTACTATTAAACGAATATCAGCAGCGGTAATTATTAATTATTTAAAGTTATCTAATAACCGATTAGTACCATTAACTCCTTATAAAATTACCAAAATAAAAAAACTTATTAAAGAAGTAATTGGTTATTCTGAACAAAGAGGTGATTCTTTAGAGGTAGTTAATTCATTATTTTTTTTAACAAATACAACTATTAAATGTAACATCAACAAAAATTTAAATAACACTTTAACCAATAAGATATCAAACAACATACATTACGTTATCTTAACAAGTATAATTATACTAATCATTATTATTTTTAAAAAACAAATAGCACGTTTTATTTCTCAAAAACATAATATTAAAAAAAATAACAATATTAAAAAAGATCAATTATTAAATCAAAATTTAATTAATAAAAATATATTTAATAACAATGATTTTTATGATAAAAAATACTTTACACAAGAAATTCAAGAATTACGTAATAGTGATACACACATTATAACAAAAATTATTCGTCACTGGATTAATGAAAAATTATGAACTTAAATGGTTTAAAAAAAAGTGCACAATTATTAATGTTAATAGGCAATCAAAAAAGTATTGAAGTTATAAAACAACTTCATACTACAGAAATAGAAAAAATTATATATGCAATAACAAACATAAAAAAAATTTCTTCAGAAGACATACAAATTATATATTCTGAATATAAATTATTATTTAAAAAAATATATTTAGAAAACATTAACAATAACGATTATTGTTTACCTTTATTACAAAAAGCATTAGGCGAAAAAAAAACCGAATACATATTAAAAAATATACACCAAAAAAAAAATTTAGAAAAACATATTTGTATGTTAAATAAAACAAGTTCAAAAGAAATAGCTAATTTATTAAGTAAAGAACATCCACAATTTGCAGCCTTGTTATTAATGCATTTGAACCTTACAAAAAGCGCTGAAATATTATCTTTATTAGAAAATAAAAAATGCGCACACATTATTTTAAGAATCGCATCATCTAAAAAATTAAGTAAATATACTAATGATATATTTTCAAAAATTATTAATTTAATATTATTAAAGAAAAATACAATAGCAAATAATTTTAGTGGTATTTCATATGCAAAAAATTTACTAAGTATATTAAATAAAAATATTAAAACAAAAATAATAAATAACATTATTGAAACGAATAAAAATTTATCAAAGAAAATATTAAATCAAGTATTTTTATTTGAAGATATTATAAAATTGTCAAATAAAGATATTAAATGCATTTTTCAAGAAATAGATACAGAAAGTTTATTTTTATCTATGTATAATATGTCTCAAGATTTTAAAAAAAAGATTCTTAAAAATTTATCTGCAAATAAATTAAATAATTTTTATAATTTTATAAAAAATAAAACATTTTCAGAGGTCTCTTCTAGAATGATACAAAACAAACAAAATTTTATAATGAAAATTATAAAATTACTTGTACAACAAAAAAAAATAACAACGAATATATTAGGATAGTTTTGTATGAATAATTTGCTTTTTAAAAAAGAATGGCAAATATGGTTTCCTCAAGAAACACAATCATCGAGCAATGTAAATGTTACAAATAAAAATAGTACAAAATTTACTTCTTTAAAAAAAATATTATTAAAAAATAATGAAATTAATACAAACGAAAGAAAATACTTAAAAAAAAATAATCAAACAAAAACAATCTATTTGTTAAAAAAATTTAAGAAAGGAGAACAAATCGGATATTCTGAAGGATTAAAGAAAGGAGAACAAATCGGATATTCTGAAGGATTAAAGAAAGGAGAACAAATCGGATATTCTGAAGGATTAAAGAAAGGAGAACAAATCGGATATTCTGAAGGATTAAAGAAAGGAGAACAAATCGGATATTCTGAAGGATTAAAGAAAGGAGAACAAATCGGATATTCTGAAGGATTAAAGAAAGGAGTATTACAATATCAAAATAAATACAAAGATATTCAAGAAAAGTTACAAACGTTAATTACTAATTTTAAAATATCTTTAAAGGATGTTGATGGCGTAATATCAAATCGCATATTAAATATTATTATTAAAATTACAAAAAAATTCTTTTGTAATGAAATAAAAATACAAAAAAATAGTATTTTAATTAAAAAAATTAAAAAAATTTTAACCAAGGATCTAATGTTTGCTAAAAAGTTACAATTGCACATTAATCCAAAAGACGAATATATAATAAATTATTACTTTGGGAAAATTATAAAATTACATCATTGGCAAATTTTTTGTAATATAAACATTTCTAGAGGTGGTTTCAAAATTATTTCACAACATGCTAATTATGATAATACTTTACCAACTTATTGGAAAGAATTATGCAAAACAATTATTGTTAAGGAAAATAATGAGCAATAGATTAAAAAATTGGTTAACAAAAGTAAATAAAATAGAAGTTAAGCTTAAAACTTTTCCTAATATAATTAAATATGGAATTTTAGTTAGTTCAATAGGATTAATTGTTGAAGTAATAGGTTTAAAATTACCTATTGGGGCTGTGTGCATTATTGAGTCTAAAATTAACAATAAAACTTTTGAAATAGAAGCAGAAGTAGTAGGTTTTAAAAATAAAAAACTTTTATTAATGTTATTAAATGAACCAATAGTCATGGCTCCTGGATTAAAGGTATTTCCTAAAATCGACTCATCAGGAATAGTATTAGATAAAAAATTACCAATAGGCAAAAAATTATTAGGTAGAATTCTTGATGGTAACGGACAGCCTGTTGATAAATTGGGAAAATTGAAATATGAATTTTTATCTTCACTTTCTAGTACAACTATAAATCCTTTAGAAAGAAAACCAATTACTAATATCTTGGATCCTGGAATTCGAGCAATTAATGGATTATTAACATTAGGTAAAGGACAAAAAATTGGAATATTTGCTACTGCAGGAGTTGGAAAAAGTATATTATTAGAAATGATGATGCGTTCTATAAATGTTGATGTTATAGTTATTGGGTTAATTGGAGAACGGAGTAGAGAAATTAAAGAATGTATAGAAGTTATATGTAAAGAAAATAATTTCTTTCGTTCTATAGTTATTATAGCTCCTTCTAATGTTTCACCAATATTACGTATACAAGCTACTTTATATGCAAGTAAAATTGCTGAATATTTTAGATCTCAAAATAAAGATGTATTATTAGTAATAGATTCTTTAACTCGTTATGCAATGGCTCAAAGAGAAGTATCTTTAGCAATAGGAGAGTTTCCGATTTCTAAAGGATATGCTTCTTCTATTTATTCACAATTACCATTACTTATAGAACGAGCAGGTAACGGTGTCAAAAAAAATGAATCTATTAGTGCATTTTATACTATTTTAACAGAACAAAATGAATTTAACGATCCTATATCAGACATTGCTCGTTCTGTTTTAGATGGACATATCGTGCTATCAAAACAATATGCAGATTCCGGTCATTTTCCTGCTATTGACATTGAAAAATCTGTAAGTCGTGTAATGCATCGATTAGTTGATAAAAATCATTATACTCAATCTTTACATTTCAAAAAATTAGTAGCATGTTATCAACGAAATAAAGATTTAATTAATATGGGTGCATATATCTCAGGAACAGATTTTGTTTTAGACGAATCCATTCGTTTATGGCCTCAGTTAATAAAATTTTTACAACAAAATTTTTTCGAAAATATTTTCTATAAAAAATCTTATGAAGAATTAAAAAATATATTTAATGAAAATTGAATATAAAATAACTCTATAAACTATAAATTATATTTTTTTATGAAAAAAAACGTTATTTTTATACTAAAAAAAAATGAACAATACAAATTGTTACAGTTAATCAATTCTTTAAAAAAGAATATTTTAAAGAACAAAAAAAATAATAAAAAATTGTTTTTATTAAAAAATTATTTTAATGATTATACAAATAAATTTAAAAATATGTGCATAAATGGTATTACAAATTACCAATGGAGCAATTATAATTATTTAATTAACATGTTAAAAATAAACATAAATCATAACAAAATAAAAGAAAAAAAATATTTTAATAACATACGAAAAATAAAAAAAAATATTTATCAATTAAATAATAAAATAAATGTATGGACTAATTTAAAATTTAAAATTGTTACAAAAAAACTAATAGAACGAGAAACAATTGAAGAAGAATTTTTTAATGATATCTTGCAAACAAAATGTATTATAAGGGATGTAATTTAAATGCTAAAAACAATTAGCAATAAATTAGTTATACCGTTAATTTTACATCGAAATATACCTAAAAAAATTTACAAAAATAAAATTAATAAAAAATTAAAATTTAAATTAATATACAAAAATAAAATATTAAAATTTAAAAAAAGTAAGCATTATTTTGCAAAAAAAATACAACAAATAAAACAATTTAATAACATTTGTTATATCCATCCACGTGAATTATTATGCCATTCTAAAAAAAGTAATTTAAATATTAAATATGATGTATGTTTTTCTTGTATATTAAAAGATGAACACTTCTTATTTTTTTTAAAAAAAATTAACAATTATTTTATTTATAAATTACCAACTAACTTTTTTATATCAAAATTGTTTGTTAAAAATTTTGAAAAGAAATTTTATGAAACACTATTTTACAAAATGTTAAATGATTGTACTTTAAATAATTTAAATTATCACATTCATTCTCTAATTATTTTTAAAAACATTGATTTGAACAATTCTGTTTGTTTTTTTTTAATAAACAATTGCAGTAAATTTTCAAAATTATTAACATTACATTTATTCTGTCGACAAAATAAATATAAAAAGTTCTTAGAAATAACAAACGATACAAAAAATTTATTTAAAAAAATATTTTTAAAAAAATTTTTTTGTATTAATAAATTGTTAAATATGAAACTCGTTACTTTATATCATAAAAAAAATAGTTCACTTAAAATGCATAAACAAAACAATGTTCATTATCATTTTTTTAATTATTTTCAATTCAAATTAACACTTAATGAATCATATTTAGGTACGATCCAAATAAAATTAGATTTTAATGATAAAACAATATGCTTAGAAATTATTTCTGAAGAAGAAAAAATTAGAAAACTATTACAAAATAATATTTATAAATTAAAAAAAATATTTATAGAAAAAGGTATGTACATAAAAAAATGTATTGTTAAAAATAATACTGCTATGAATTAATAATTTAATATTTATCAAAATGATATTTAACAATAAGCTTATTAATTATTTTTGTTTATTAAAAATAAATGCTTCAAAAAAAAGTTTATATAAAATAAATGACATATATTTTATTAATTATTAAACATAATTAATTTATTCAAAATTTTAATTATAATATTTGAGACAAATAATGAAAAAAAATACAAACATACTAAATTTTATAAAAACAAACACTTCAAATAAAGAAAATATACACAACAATTTCATGGTTCATAACAATTATAAACATAATAATCATGCTATTATAAAAGAAGAATTAAATACTAAAAATATTCAATTAAAAAGTTTAGACATTTTAGAAGTAATTCATAAAGAATTTGCTAATGATTTAAATAAAAAATTATTAAATTTAACAAATAATACAGTAAAAATACAATATCTAAGCAACTCAATGCAATTTTTCGAAAAATGTTCAAAAAATGTTAATAACCAAACATTTAATTTTGTTTTCAATATAAAAAATTTTGAAAGTTTCTTTTATATAATTATCCCTACAAATATATTAGAATTAATTATTAATAAAGTATTTGGAGGAAATCATATGATATTAAATTCTTCAAATATAAAATTAAAATCCTTATCATCAAAATATATTATAAACGACTTTATTTTTAAAATAAAAAAATCCTACAAATATGCATGGGGTAATGAATACTATATATATTTTAAAAAAAAAATATATAATATTAGAATACAACATATTAAAAAAAATTTTCAAATAACAAAAATATTTATTCACTTTTATTTTAGAGTATATACAAATTTCTGGAGCAATATTTTTACTATTAGTATACCTTTAAATATTTTACAAATAATACGTCAAGATATAATAAATAAAAATATACTATATAAAATTGATCAAGATCTCGACAATACATGTATTTTCCAAAAAAAAGTTTCAAAAAATATTTTAAATATGTTAGAAATATGTTTAATTGCTCAATTAAATAAATTCAAATTACCAATACTAAATTTATTAAAAATGAAAGTAGGAGATATCATCTCTATTCCAAATCCAGATAAAATTTTATTATATGTAAATAATATACCAATATTATCTGGAAATCTCGTTGTTTATAGTAAAAAGTATGCTATATGTATAAGTACATATTTGTAAAATAAAAAACATATAAAATATTTTAAACAAAAATATAGGTTATTTTCAATGAATCAAACAAAAGATATCAATCTTAACACAAAAGAAATTATACAAACGAATAATAAGAAAGAGATTTCAAAAAATCAATCAATAATAAATAATAATAATAAATCAAACGATTCTTTAATACTCCAAAAAAAAAGTAAAGAATCAAGTGAATCACTACTTAACAAAAAATTTATAGACAATATCGAAATAAATATTACAGTAGAACTAGGGCAAAAGAAAATAACAATCAAAGAATTATTATCTTTATCTCAAAATTCTATACTAGTATTAGATAAATTAGCTGGAGAATTGTTAAATATTTTTGCAAATGGATTATTAATAGCTTACGGAGAAATTGTAATGTTACACAACAAATATGGTATTCGTATTACAAATATAATAAATAATTATTCTTACAACAATTTAAACAATAATGTATAATTAATATGAAAGATTTCTTTAAAGAATGTTTATCTAATTATTTTTCAATTTTTTATGATTATAAATCAATAATAAAAATTTTTATAAGCCCATTAATACAAATAATATTAATTATAATTGTATTATCATGGATTTATAAAAAATTAAATTTTCTTAAAACAAAAAAAAATGAATTTTATATAAAAGTAATAGCTAATATTCCCTTAGGACCCAAAGAAAAAATTATTGTTATAGATTTAAAAGAAGTACGATTAATACTAGGAAAAACATCACATTACATCAATTGTTTACATATATTACCAATAGTACATAAAGACCTAAAGCCTGTTAAAAACAAATCAAATCTTTAACAAAGATTAAAATATTTATATCAGAAAAAATTTTTTAAATATTTAAAGTTCGTATCGTTTAATGAAATTAACTTATTAAATACAAAAATGTTGAGAAAAAAATGATTTATTATAAGTTATTACTGTTTATTCCACTTTTAATACCTCCTATTGTACATTCTTCAATGTATCAATTAATGGATAACTTTTCATCAAAAATAGGAAACAACTGGTCTTTTTCTACAGAAACTTTAGTATTATTTATAATTTTAAGTTTTATTCCCATGATGGTACTAATGATGACTTGTTTTACGCGTATTATTATTGTCTTTAATTTATTACGCAACGCATTAGGGACTCCATATTCTCCACCTAATCAAATAATATTAGGATTAAGTTTATTTTTAACATTTTTTATCATGTCTCCAGTATTTGATACAATCTATCAAAAATCATATGTACCATATTATGAAAAAAAAATAAATTTAGAAGAAGCACTTCAAGTAGGATTAAAGCCTATAAGATCATTTATGTTAAAGCAAATTAAAAAACCTGATTTAGAATTATTTACACATTTATCAAATATAAACACATTTCAAACTGAAGAAGATATTCCTTTACAAATATTATTACCATCATTTGTAATTAGTGAGCTTAAAACTGCTTTTCAAATAGGATTTATTATTTATATACCTTTTTTAATTATTGATCTAATAGTTGCAAGTGTATTAATGGCATTAGGAATGATGATGATTCCCCCAGCTACTGTTTCATTGCCATTTAAATTAATGCTTTTTGTACTAGTTGACGGTTGGAATTTGTTAATTAATGCTTTAGTTCAAAGTGTACATGTGTAATTTAAAAAAGTTTTTAAACTAATATATTAAATATTAATTATTTAAGAGGTATAATATAAAATTATATTAATCAACTTATGAATTTACAATTGATTGAAACAATGTTTTACGAAGCTATGAAAATTGCATTAATGATATCAGGTCCATTATTAATTACAATTTTGTTTGTTGGATTAATTATAAGTTTTTTTCAAGCTGCTACTCAAATTAATGAACAAACCTTGTCATTTATTCCTAAAGTGATGTCTGTAATAGGAGTGTTACTAATTTTAGGATCTTGGATGTTGAATATGCTATTACATTATATCCATAATTTATTTATTAACATACCTTTGATGATTAATTAAAATGTACAATTTTTCCCAAGAAAACATATCTCAAATAACATATAGTTTAATTTTACCAATGGTACGTATTATATCAACAATATCAAATTCTCCTATATTAGGTGAAAGTTTCGTAGATCGAAAAATAAAAATTATTATATCTTTTTTAATTACATTAATTTTGTTACCTACAATAAACCAAATCGAACCACTACCATCATATGATATCAAAATAATTGATATTTTAGAACAATTTTTAATTGGAATATCTTTAGGTTTCAGTTTTAAAATTATTTTTGTAATAGCAATTATAGCAGGAGAACTTATTAGTTTACAAATGGGCTTATCATTTTCAATATTTTTTGATTTTAATAGTCATTCGAACATTTCAGTTATATCTCGTTTGCTTAATAATTTAATGTTATTAGTCTTCTTATCTTTGAATAGTTATTTGTGGATTATTGCTTCAATTGTAGATAGTTTTCATTATTTACCTATTAGTCAACATATTAATAAAACTATTTTTTTTATTTTAATACATTATCTAGGAACACTATTTTTAAAAGGAATAATTCTTTCTTTACCAATTATTATTGTTATCTTGGTAGTAAATATTATGATGGCATTATTAATGAGAATGACACCACAATTGTCAATTTTTTCTTTACTATTACCTATCACTTTACTAATAAGTATGTTCTTTTTATATAAGTTATTAACTATTAATACTATCTTTTTTAAAAATTTATTTACAGATTATTTTAATTCAATTACACATAATTTATATTCTAAATTATAACCAAAAAAATTTAATGAACGATTTTGAACAAATATAAATATATTTATTTTATTTTATGTTCTTTAAATAAAACATGTTTTCTCAATCTAGGATCATATTTTTTCATTACTATTTTTTCTGGACTATTTCTTACATTTTTAGTAGTAGTATAATAATATCCTGTATTAGCAGAGGATACTAATTTAATTTTCTTTCTTATATTTTTTCCCATCGTATTCTTTCTCTATAATTATTATGATTTTATTTGCTTTAAATTTAAAAATGATTCAATTCCTTTTTTATCTATTATTCTAATACCTTTAGTAGATAATTTTAATTTAATAAACTTTTTATTTTTAGTTATCCAAAATTTATGTTGTTTAAGATTTGGCAAAAATCGTCTTTTAGTAGCATTCATAGCATGAGATCTTTTATTGCCTTTCATAAATTTTTTCCCTGTAATTTGACAAATTCCAGTCATGTAATTCCTCTCAAATTTATTATTTATTTATAAAATATTATATATCATACAATATGGATTATTTACATATATTTTACGTTGCTTCTCTATAACAAAAAGAACATTTTTTATATTAATATGTATTCAGATCCATTTGAGCTATAAATAACTATCAAAACATTGTTTGTATATGTAGCAATCAATTAAAAAATCAATTTATTATATGTTTTAATATTAATAACATACAAAAATAAATTAAAATCATTAAGCTTTATATCGTAGAACAACATATTTAATAATTATTAATTTGATAAATACTATTAATATTAAAAAAATTTATTACAAATTTTTAAAAAAAACATCATAATGTATAAATACAAAAATTATTACTATTATTTCTTTGAAAAATTAATTTATTTACTTAATTTAAGTAATTATATTCAAAATGTTATTTTTACGTTCTAAAAAATAACATTTTAAGTTATTTAAAATTACAAAATAATATTTATAGAATATATTTATATTATTTTGTAGTATATAAACGTAATTATTTATATTCATATTATAAATTGTTTTAAAAAATAATTTTGTAACTCATTGTAAATTCTGTTAAATATTTTTTTTTAAAAAATATTAAAAAAAATAATAAATATTAATTTATATAATTATATACACAATAAAAAACATCAATTAAATACATAATAATAATATATTTAAAATCAGTTAATAAAATTTAATTATTATTATCTACATTAAAAATAATAATAATTATTTTTTTAAAGAATTAATATATCTTTCAATAGAATTGACAATTTCTTTTTTTGCTGTATGTGAATTATCCCATCCTAATATTTTGGTCCATTTACCTTTTTCTAAGTCTTTATAATGTGTAAAAAAATGAATAATTTGATCCTTTAAATTGTTAGATAAATCTAAAATATCTTTAATAGTTTCGTATTCTGTTGTAACACTAGAGTGCGGAACACCAATTATTTTAAAATCATCACCTGACTCATCAATCATTTTAAGTATGCCTATTGGATTACATTGTATTACTGATCCAGGATTTAAAGAATACGGTGCAATTACTACAACATCTAAAGGATCATTATCTAAAGACAAAGTATTATTTATATATCCATAATTACAAGGGTATAACATCTTTGTATTTATAAATCTATTTACAAATAAAATACCTGTTTTTTTTTCAATTTCATATTTAACAGGATTAGAATTAGATGATATTTCTATAATTACAAAAATGTCTTCAGGAATATTTTTACCAGAAAGAACATTACAAAAATTCATTAACTTTTCCCTAATAACGTAATTATTATTTCTAATAACAATTTAAATCAATTATATATGATTGGTTTTCTTAAATTAAATTTAATTTATTTAATATATAAAAAAATTATATTAATGTATAGATGTTTTATATTTAAATTATTTTATATTATCATATAATATACATTATATTAAAATAAATTTAAATATTAATATAAAATATTCGTTATATATAAATAAATTATTAACATAACTTTTTATTTAATATTGTTTATACATAATATTTAGTTATAGTGCATATACATTTTATATTACAAAAAATATTTTTTTTAAAAAAATATATTTTAAACTTAAGGGTAATCAATGTACCATCTCGAAACAATACAAAAAGAAGAAATAAAATTAAAAGAATTAATACAATATGTTTTGAATTTAGCAAACAAAAAAGTTGATTTTATTGAAGTATACATTATTAAAAAAAAAGGAATAAACGTTACTACAAGAAATACTACTTTAGAGAATGTTGAATATAACAACTCAGGTAATATGACAATTACTGTATATAATGCATATAAAAAAGGAAGTGTTTCATTTACAAAAATGAACATAAACAACATAAAAAAAATGTTAAATAAAGCAATAGATTTATCAAATCATGTCTCTGTAGACCCGTATAATCAATTACCAGATAAAGATATGCTAGCTCTTTCAGCTATAAAATTAAATTTATTTAATTTTTATTTATGTAATTTTAAAAAAATTATTAAAACTAATTTTTTAATCGAAAAATGTGCTTTCGGTTTTAGTAAAAAAATAACTAATACAGAAGGAACGAATTTTTGTTATTCTATTGACACTATTGTTTTAGGAAATAATTTAGGATTGTTACAATCTTATAAAACAACTATTTACTCATTATCTACAGGTATGATTGCTGGTAAAAGTGATAATATGCAAACTGCTTTTTACTATACTATTGCTAGAGATATTAACAAACTAGAAAATCCAGAATATTTAGGTCACCAAAGCGCAAAACGTGCAATTAAAAAGTTATATCCAAAAAAAATATACTCAAATAAGTTACCTGTTATTTTTATATCAGATATCAGCTCATGTTTGTTTAATAATCTTGCATACGCTATTGATGGTTACAATATATATACAAAATCTAGTTTTTTAATTCATTCTTTAAAAAAACAAATTTTTCCTAATTGGTTAAATATTGTAGAAGAACCTCATTTAGATCAGGGTATTGGTTCAAAACCATTTGATAGAGAAGGTGTATTCACTCAATCAAGAATAATAATAGAAAAAGGTATATTAAATAATTGGTCTTTAAGTACTTATACGTCAAAAAAATTAGGTTTAAAAACTACTGGAAATTTAGGAGGTATTTATAATTGGTTAGTTTCTTATGACTTAGCATACAGTTTGAAAGCATTATTACAGTATATGCATAAAGGAATTTTAATAACAGAATTATTAGGTCAAGGAATTAATTTTACAAACGGAGATTACTCTAAAGGCGCTTCGGGTTTTTTTGTGGATAACGGTACTATTCAACATCCTGTTCATGAATTTACAATTTCAAGTAATTTAAAAGATATGTTCTTAAATGTCGTAAAAATTAGTAAAGATATTAATAAACAAAAAATAATTCAATGTGGATCAGTACTATTATCTGACATGGTAATTTCTGGTATATAATGTACAGAGTAATCTGTATGTATATTATTAATAATAATGTATCAAGTATTTATTTTTTTAAATATATGAAGTTGACTAATAAGCCGGGTTCTGTATTAAACAGTCATTTATCTAGATTAATAATCACTTATTAATTCAAGCAGCTTACCCAGGTTTTAAAGTACGGGTTATACACAAATTTACCTTTATTTAGCCTTGCTCCAAGTGGAGTTTACCTTGCCATAATTGTTACCAATTATGCGGTGCGCTCTTACCGTCACCTTTTCACCCTTACCTATTATAATATATATTTAAAATAGGCGGTTCATTTTCTGTGGCACTTTTCGTAAGCTCACGCTTCCCAGGAGTTGCCTGGCACTATACCCTAAGGAGCCCGGACTTTCCTCTTTTTTTAATTTAGTTAAAAAATTAAAAAAAACGACTGTATAGTCAACTTCATATAATATACTTCATATTTTATACAATAAATTTATATCATATTATTTCTATAATTTAAACTTATTTTTATAATTAATATTTATAATATAAAATTAACAATTTTTACTAAATGTAGTATCTATTTATAATATGTTATTTTATACATTTTTTATGTAAAATATATTTTTATACTATAATCATTTTTTAAAATTTAATTTATGTTAAATAACTTTAGTTTTGTTACTTTAAAAAATACATCAAATATTGATTTATTATAAAAAAATTAATTAATATAAACTACAATGAAAACATTAGTTAATTACGTATTTATTTTTATAACAATTTTTTAAACAAACTTAAATTAATAAATTATCTATTTTAAATATCAATAATAAAATAATTTTTCATTGTTTTATAATAAATAAAACAATGTTTTAATTTTATTATTTAATATTATTTAAACAAAACCTTTTAAGATATATTTCATATTTTCATTTTTTATATAAAGAATAACAACTTATAACATATATGAAATTAATAATAATTATTAAAATAGTAGATAAAAAATTGATTTAAAAAATATAAATATTAACTAATTTTAAATTAACAAATTATTAATAAAAATATTTTTAAATATATAGCTTTAAAAAATTAAAAAAAATATTAAATTTTTTAATAACAATATTCATCGTTATTTGTAATAAATAATTAACAAAATATGTACGTTCATATTAGATAAATATTTAATAATATAAATAAAACAGAGATGTATAATGAAAAGAGTTGTAATTACAGGATTAGGTATCATTTCTAGTATAGGAAACAATGTTACAAAAGTATTAGATTCTCTCATGCAAGGAAAATCAGGAGTTACTTTTTCTTCAAAAATGAAAAAAATGGGTATAAAGAGTCAAATATGGGGAAATATTAAAAATATTGATTATAAACAAAAAATTAATATAAAATATCATCGATTTATGAATATTGCATCAATGTATACATATTTATCTATGAAACAAGCTATTAAAAGTGCTAAATTACAAGAAACTTTATATAAAAAAAATCCTAAAATTGGAGTAATAGTAGGATCTTCAATTAGTTCTCCTAGAACACATTACATGAGCGTAAATACTATAAAAAATAAAAAAAAAAATAGACATTTAAGTCCATATACTATTATTAGAACTATGTCTTCCAACATATCAGCATGCTTAACAAGTTTTTTTAATATTTATGGTATTAGTTATTCTATTAATTCAGCATGTGCTTCTTCAGCTCATTGTATAGGACATGCTTTTAATTTAATTCAATCAGGTAAACAAGATCTCATTTTTTCAGGAGGTGGAGAAGAAGTTACTTGGGAATTAGCATATTATTTTGATGCAATAAAAGCACTATCAAGAAAATATAATCATATACCTGAACAAGCATCTAGAGCATATGACATTTGTAGAGATGGATTTGTGTTATCAGGAGGCGCAGGCATAATAGTAGTAGAAGAACTAAATCATGCTCTGTCAAGAGGGGCTAAAATATATGCTGAAATTATAGGGTATGGAGCAAGTTCTGATGGATTTAATATGGTTTTACCATCTATTGAAGGAGCTATTCGTTGCATGAAACTTTCTATGCAAAAATTATCTGATTTCAAAATAGATTATTTAAACACACACGGTACTTCTACTCTTCAAGGTGATATTAGAGAACTGCATGCAATTGTAAAAGTATTTAACAAGAATAATATACCTATGATTTCATCAACTAAATCAATGACCGGGCATGCTTTAGGAGCTTCAGGAGTACAAGAAATTATTTATACTATTTTGATGATGAATAATAATTTTATTGCACCAAGTATTAATATAGATGTAATTGATCCATTAGCTGAAAATATGAATATTATTGTAAAAAACATTAAAAAAAAAATAAATATTGCTATGTCAAACAGTTTCGGATTCGGAGGTACTAATGCTACAATAATAATAAAAAATTATGAAATCTCTTTATAAAATTAAATATTCAGTAATTTTTTAATAATATTTAAAATAAAAAATTATTATAACAGTTTAATTTTTACATATATATTAATATTTTCAAACATTAGAAATAGTGTGTTTATTAGATAAACTATAAAATAATTTTTTATATATGAAGATGTATTCAATAAAAATAATTTATATATAAAAAATACATATAAGTGATAAATAATATATTAATATTATTTAATTAATAAACTAATATATAATTTATAACTAATAATTAATGTTTAATTTTTTAAAAAATATAACAACAACATTATTATGTTGTATTAATATATAAAAAATAATATTAAACAATATTTAAAAAATATAATTTAATCTGATACCCACTTTAAAATAAATACATATATGTAAAACAATATGTTAATACAAAATATAAATGTTATTTATATGAATTTATATATGTTTAACAAATACTAATTTTTTTCAATATACGTTTTATATTCTTATTGAGGATAAATGAAAAAATGAATCATTTAACAAAATATTGTTTAATTATTTTAATAAAACATTAATATACGCTTATTATGTAGTTTTAAGAAAATACATTTATTAAAATCACAATTTTTAATTTAAATGTTTATTATATAAAATTAGAATTTTACTTTATATTAACTTTAATGTTGTTATACCGAAATAAAGTTTAAAGGTATACTTATGAATCAATTAAATATATTAAAACAATATAGTACTATTGTTGCAGACACTGGAGATATACAATCAATAATAAAATATTCTCCAAAAGATGCAACAACAAATCCTTCAATTATCCTACAATCTATAAAATTAGATATTTACAAACATTTAATTACTGAAGCTATTAATTACGCAAATAAAAAAGGAGGTCTTCGAAGGACTAAAATAAAAAATGCTTCCACCAAAATTTTAGTAAATATTGGGAAAGAAATTTTAAAAAACATTCCAGGTAAAGTATCTACAGAAGTAGATGCTAAACTTTCATTCCATTCAGAAAAATGTATAGAAGCAGCAGAAAATTTAATTTATTTATACGAATTAGAAGGTATTGATAGAAAACGAGTACTAATTAAATTAGCAGCAACATGGGAAGGTATTCAAGCAGCTAAAATATTAGAAAAAAAAAACATTAAATGTAATTTAACATTATTATTTTCGTTTGCTCAAGCTAAAGCGTGTGCAGATGCGAACGTATTTTTAATCTCTCCTTTTGTAGGAAGAATTTATGATTGGTATAACAAACAATTATTAATTAATAAAAAATCGATAAATAATGATCCTGGTGTTACATTTGTTACTAAAGTATTCAAATATTTCAAAAAACATAATTATAAAACTATTGTAATGGCAGCAAGTTTTAGAAAAAAAGAACAAATAATAGCATTATCAGGATGTGATTACTTAACTATTTCTCCTATTTTTCTAGAGCAGTTAATAAATGCTAATGATAATTTTAATTGTAATTTAACCACTCCTATAAATTTTTCTAAACCTCCTAAACCAATTATTAAATCAGAATTTTATGACCTACATAATAAAGATAGAATGGCTGTTGATAAACTATCAGAGGGAATTCATACATTTAAAAATGATCAAAAAAAATTAGAAGAAATATTAAACAAGAATTTATGAATAATATGAGTTATTATTATTAATCAATAATAATTCTTTCATTAATAATAAACAATATTTTTATATATAAAATATAATTTTTAAAATTTAACGGATATTATTACTATGCTTCCTGATCAACAATTATCTAACGTAATTAGAATTTTAAGTATTGATGCTATTGAACGATCAAAATCTGGACACCCAGGAATGCCTATGGGAATGGCTGATATAGCAACAATATTATGGAAATGCTTTTTAAAACATAATCCTAAAAATCCAAATTGGTACGATAGAGATCGTTTTATCTTGTCTAATGGACATGGATCAATGTTATTATATAGTTTACTACATTTAACTGGATATGATATAAAAATAAATGATATAAAACAATTTAGACAATATAAATCAAAAACTCCTGGGCACCCAGAAGTTCATTGTACTCCAGGTGTAGAAATTACTACTGGTCCTTTAGGTCAAGGGTTAGGAAACGCTGTAGGTATGGCTATAGCAGAATATAATTTAAGTAATTATTTCAACAAAATAGATTATAAAATTGTAGATCATTATACTTGGGTATTTGTAGGGGACGGATGTTTGATGGAAGGTATTTCTCACGAATCCTGTTCATTAGCTGGAACATTAGGTTTAGGAAAATTAATAGTGTTCTATGATAATAATCATATTTCAATAGATGGGAATACTAAAGAATGGTTTACAGATGACACTTATCAACGATTCAAATCTTACAATTGGCATGTTATTCCTCAAATAGATGGTCATAATTTTAAAGACATCTATAATGCTATACAAAAAGCTAAAAAAATCCGAAACAAACCATCGTTAATCATTTGTAATACTATTATTGGATTTGGATCTCCAAATAAATCTGGATCACATGAAATACATGGTACTCCTTTAGGTGATAAAGAAACGTCTCTTGTACGAAAAAAATTAAATTGGAATTATCCTCCGTTCTTTATTCCAAACAAAATATATGAACAATGGAGTAATGTAAAAGAAGGTGCTAAAATAGAAGAATGTTGGTGGAACAATTTTAAAGCATATAAAAAAGAATATCCAAAATTATCTCAAGAATTTATTCGAAGAATGAATTCAAAAATGCCAGAAAATTGGAATAATATTTCTCAACAATCACTAAAAAAATTTAGTTTTATTAATACAAATTCAGCTACTAGACAATCTTCACAACAAGTTATTGAAGAATGGGCAAAATTTTTCCCAGAATTGATAGGTGGATCAGCTGATTTAGCTCCTAGTAATTTAACGAAATGGTCTGGTTCTAAATCTATTAAATCTCATAAAATAGGTAATTATATTCATTATGGTGTAAGAGAATTTGGTATGACTGCAATTGCTAATGGTATTTCTCATCATGGTGGATTTATCCCTTATACAGCTACTTTTTTAATGTTTTTTGAATATGCGCACAATGCAGTCCGTATGGCATCTTTAATGAAGACTAAACATATTTTCGTATATACGCATGACTCAATTGGATTAGGAGAAGATGGACCTACTCATCAACCTATAGAACAACTTGCTCACCTTAGACTAATTCCTAATTTAAATGTATGGAGACCTTCTAATCTTTTAGAAACTGCTGTTGCATGGAAAAATTCGTTAGAAAACAACGAAGGACCCTCAGCTTTAATATTATCTCGACAAGTTTTAGTTAATACGTACCATACACAGATATCAATTAGCAACATTCTTAAAGGAGGGTATATACTAAAGGATTTTGGAAAATTTCCTCAAATTATTTTAATAGCTACTGGATCTGAATTAAATATTACATTGCAAGCTGCTCAAGAAATAAATAAAAAAGGCTATTCCGTTCGAGTAGTATCTATACCCTCAATTAACGTTTTTGAAAAACAAACTTTTGCTTATAAAGAATACGTATTACCTGCTACAGTTAAAAAACGTATTGCTATTGAAGCAGGAGTACCTGATTTATGGTATAAGTACGTAGGATCAAACGGTATAGTAATAGGAATAAATACGTTTGGAGAATCTGCTTCATCAGAAAAATTGTTTCAAAAATTTGGTTTTACTGTTACAAACATAGTATCTCAAGCATTAAGTATGTAACAAATATTTGTTAAAAGTATATAATTTTAATTTTTTAAAAGGGTTACTAAAACCCTTTTAAAATTAATTCATATTTAATTGTTGCTAATAATTTAACAAATTTAATTTATTAATAATTAGAAAATTATTTAATTGCTATTAGCAAAAATATTAATCAAGCTAACAATTTTTGACAAAAAAATCAATTATTAAAAAATTATTTTGTAACAATCTTTAATACATTGTTAAAATAATATTTTTTAATAAAATAACTAAAATTAATAATAATTAATTTTTTTTAAAAAATATACAACATAGTTAATTTAAAACATTTTTTTATAAAAAAATAATACTTTTTAAGGAATATTAAAATGTTACAATCAGTAGTCAATCTTACTAAAGAATTAATTTCTATTCCTTCTATTAGCCCATTAGATTTAGGATGTCAAGATATTATTATTAAAAGATTAACTGCTATAGGATTTTTAGTAGAAAAAATGAATTTTAAAAATACTAAAAATGTATGGGCTATTCATAAAGGTACGTCTAATGAAAAAACGATTACTTTTTTAGGGCATACAGATATTGTTCCAGCAGGTACAATAAATAATTGGAAATTTCCACCTTTTAATCCTACTATAAGTAAAGGAAAATTGTTTGGAAGAGGAGCAGTAGATATGAAAGGAGCATTAGCAGCTATGATCGTAGCTATTGAACATTTTATATCTAGTAATCCAATACATAATCAAAGATTATCAGTTATTATTACCTCTGATGAAGAATCTAAAGCAACAAATGGAACAGTTAAAGTTGTAAATACTCTAAAATCACGAAATGAAGTAATAGATTATTGTATTATAGGAGAACCTACAAGTATTAATATAGTTGGAGATACTATTAAGAATGGTAGAAGAGGATCGTTAACAGCAAATTTAACAATATATGGGAAACAAGGGCATATTGCTTATCCAAAATTGTCTATCAATCCAATTCATAACATTATACCATTTTTAAATGCTCTAATTAAAAAAAAATGGGATGTTTCTAATACTTTTTTTTCAAAGACAACAATGCAAATATCTCAAATACATTCAGGATTAAATTGTAGTAATATAACACCTGGTAATTTATTTGTACAATTTAATTTTAGGTTCGGTTCTCAAATAACAATTGAACAATTGCAATTTGAAGTAAATCAATTATTAAATTTTTTTCATCTAAAATATTCTATAAAATGGGTTATATCTGGAAAACCTTTTATTACTTATAAAGGTAATCTATTAGATACTGTCCAACATGTTATTAAAAATTTTCATGGATTTTTACCAAAAACTTCAACAAGCGGAGGAACTTCTGATGGTAGATTTATAACTACAATGGGTTCTGAAATAGTAGAATTAGGATTAATAAATCGAAATATACATCAAGTAAATGAATATGTAAAAATATCTGATTTAAAGTTGTTAACTTTAATATATTTACAAATTATTAAGCAATTAATATAATATTCATTTAAATATTATTTAATTTTTCACCAAAAATTTTTATAAATAAATAATTATAATAATACAATTGTTTTATTTTTTAAAATAAAAAATATACTTTTAAAAAATATGATTATTTCATATATACAGAGCATCACTTCAATGACACTCTGTATAATTATTTTAAAACAAACGATATTTTTATAAATGTTATAAATTAAAAAAATTATTAGATATAATATACAAAAATAACAAAAAATTAATTTTTTTAGTATATAAATTTTTATTTTAAAAAATAAAACGTTATGTTATGCATACTAGGTATATTAGTATTTTAAAATAATTTGTCAAAGTAATCATTATAAAATATGATATTAATATGTTGAAATATTAAGTATTTAAAATTACGCGTATATCATATATGTTTTTAAACATTACAAATAATATTTTTTTGAATATATTTTTCAATAATAAAACGCGTTTTTTTAGAAATTGAAGTTAACGGTAGGCGAACAAATGCATCTTTAATTAACCCGAGTTTCTTAGCTGCCCATTTAACCGGTACAGGATTAGGCTCAATAAATAAAGATTTATGTAAATACATTAATTTTTCATTAATACTCCTGGCTTCCTTAAATTGGTTATTTAACGCTAAAGAGCACATTTTTACCATTTGCTTTGCAGCTATGTTAGCAGTAACAGAAATTACTCCTTGACCTCCTAATTGAATAAAATCTAATGCAGTTGCATCATCTCCACTTATTAATAAAAAATTTTTGTCTACTATAGATTTAATTTTATGTACTCTAGATAAATCTCCAGTTGCTTCTTTAACACCTATTATATTATCTAATATAGATAACTTAGAAATAGTATTTGGTAATAAATCACACCCTGTTCTCATTGGGACATTATATAAAATTTGTAATAAATTAGTACTTTCAGAAATAGCTTTAAAATGTTGGTATAATCCTTCTTGAGTTGGTCGATTATAATAAGGTGTAACACTTAAACAAGCTGCTATACCAGATTTTTCAAATTTTTTAGTTAACAAGATACTTTCTGCTGTTGCATTAGCTCCTGTACCTGCAATAATTGGTATATTTCCATCAGAAAAATCTAATGATAACATAACTACTTTAAAATGCTCTTCTGGATTTAATGTAGAAGATTCTCCAGTCGTACCTACAGAAACAATTGCAGATGTATTATTACGAATATGATAATTAATTAATTTTTTTAAACTTTTATGACAAATATTTCCTTTATTATCCATAGGAGTTATAAGTGCAACAATACTTCCTTTAAACATTTTAATTCTCTCTTATAAAAAAATTATTTATGAATTAAATAATAAATTATTATTTTAAAAACTAAAAAATATTTAATAGTAATTATTATTTTTATGATAGTATATTGTATTAATTAAAATGTTGAATAATGAATTGTATACAAATTGTAAATTATAAAAAACTACAAATATATTAAATTATAAATAATAACAAATACTGCAATATTTTTTATAATGAATAAAATATTAAATATTTTATTCATTATAAAAAACTAATAAAAATATCGAATATAAACAAAATAACGATGTTTATATGATCTATAATTAGTAAATTATCATTCATTTTTTTATAAAATAATATTTATTAATAACAGTAACTGATATTTTAATATATATACAATAAATCTTATAAATTAACAAACGTAAATCTTTAAACAATCATATTTTTTATAAAAAATATATTTATTGTTTTACAAAAAAATATTCTCAATTTATATAAAAACAATTCTTTGTATCTCTAAACTATTCTAAATATATATCCTTATAAAAACATAATTAAACAATTCATTTATTAAAATATAATAACGTGACTATTTAATATTATTAGTAATTATTTTTTAAAAAAAAAAGTCAATACCAAATAATATAGTGGTATATTGTTAACAATAATTGTTTAATTATATTTAAACTGAGAAAAAATTGAAAATTATTATATATGTTAACACATACTTTATTAATTTATTTTTATTTTTTTTAATGCTACTAAAATAAATAATTCAGTAGCATTTAAATTATATATAATATTTGAAAAATATTGCGTATGTATTATGTTAAAAAATTTTTTACTTGAAAACATTGAGCTGTATATCTAAGTAAATGGTCCATAAGAGTAATAGCAATCATAGATTCCGCTATAGGTACAGCTCTTAATCCAACACAAGGATCATGACGACCTTTAATAGATATACTAACATTGTTATTATTATCATCAATAGTATTAACAGGTTTTTTAATACTTGAAGTAGGTTTTAAAGTTATTTTAACAACAATATTATCTCCATTACTAATACCTCCTAAAATTCCTCCAGCATGATTAGTTTTAAATCCATTGTTACATATTTCATCTCTATGTTGACTACCTTTACAATTTGCTACTTGTACTCCATCTCCAATTTCTACAGCTTTAACTGCATTAATACTCATTAGTGAATGAGCTAATTCAGCATCTAATCTATCAAAAACAGGCTCCCCTAATCCAGCAGGTACATTTTCTGCAATTAATATCAATTGAGCACCAATAGAATCGCCTTCTTTTTTCAAACATTTAATAAACTCTTTAAGTAAAGATATTTTATTTGGATCTGGACAAAAAAAAGGATTTTTTTCTACATAATCCCATGATTGAAAATCACAAATAATGGGACCCATTTGTTTTAAATAACCTCTTATTTTTATATTAAATTTATCTTTTAAATATTTTTTTGCAATAGCTCCTGCTGCTACTCGCATACTTGTTTCTCTAGCAGAAGATCTACCTCCGCCTCTGTAATCTCTTATTCCATATTTTAATGTATAAGTATAATCAGCATGTCCAGGTCTAAAAACATGTTTCATAGTCTTGTAATCTTGAGATCTTTGGTCAACGTTTTTTATACTTAATCCAATACTTGTTCCAGTTGTAACTCCTTCAAAAATTCCCGACAATATTTCTACTTGATCCAATTCTTTACGTTCAGTTGTATATCTAGAACTTCCTGGTCTTCTACGATTTAATTCTATCTGTAAATCACTTGAAGACAATTTTAAACCTGGAGGAACCCCATCTACTATACAACCTAAAGATACTCCATGAGATTCTCCGAAAGTAGTTACGTTAAAAATTTTTCCAATTGAGTTTCCAGCCATTTTATATTCCTTATATATGTTTTTGTAAAAACATATTAATTAACATTGTTATATTAACGTATTTATTATGTTAATAAAAAATTTTTTACTTTTAAACTATCTATAGTTATACATAAATTTATAAAAATAAAACACATGTCAAAACATAATTTTATCTTAAAAAAATAAAAAAAATTGTTAACTCTATATATAAATTATTTGATATGATTAATATTACCAAACAAATATTCTTGTTAAAATAACTATTTAATTAATAATTAAATACACTTTTTATTTTTTTAACAATTTATTGTTATATATATTTTAATAATTGGTATATTAACGCATGACTAAAGAAGAATTTTCACATTCAAAAGAATTTATGATTTTTAGAAAAAAATATTTAGGAATAAAACAAATTGTGCAAGATACTATAATTCACGTAACTAATCATAAAAAAAAGTTTTTATTTTACAAAGATAAGCGTATGTTTCTTGAAAAAGATGCTCATAGTTATTTTTTTTCTTATAAAACATCTACTTATTTGTCAAATATAAAATCATTAACTTATGTTCAAAATATACACTATAAAAATAAATTAAATCAATTAAAATCAGGTCAATATAAACCAGAAATATATGTCGATTTACATGGATTAACTCAATACGAAGCTAAAAAAGCATTAGGAACATTAATATTAATTTGTCATAAAGAACAATTAAATTGTGCTGGGATAGTACATGGGCATGGAAAAAATATTTTAAAAAAAAGTGTGCCAATGTGGCTTTCTAACCATCCAGATGTACTAGCTTTTTATAAAGCCCCTAAAATTTTTAGAAATAATGCAGCAATTTTTGTCTTATTTAAACAATTATCTAAATAAAATGTTAATTTATTTTTTTTTAAAATAGACAGTTTATTAATAAAAAATCAATTTATTTTATAATTTTTATATAAAAGATATATATTAATATTTTAAAAAAAATAATGTTAACATTGTTAAATTTTTTAATAACTATATCATTAATATTAATTATTAAATAAATAATAGGATTATTAATATTAGAATTTTAATAAAGTTTAAATAAAAAATAACTTTTTTTATAAAAAAGTTATATTATAAATAATAAATTTTATATAAACTTTTAAAAATATATTTAATAATATTAAATTAAATTTTTTTTAGTTATATTATGTAATAATATTACACATATTCCATTTTTATAGATAATATATTGTTATCGTAATATTTTATACATTAAATAATAATCAACTTTTTTAAAAATATCTTAAAATATTTTTTATATTTTATTAATAGAAATATTCTATTTATATTGTTTTAAATATATTTATATTACTCAAACTAATTTAATATTTTTTTTTAAAAAAAATAAATTACAGATTCAATTTTTATAAAAAATAATACAAAAAATATTTTTTATAGACATAATTATTAACATAATAAAGTTTATTTTTTATAATTATAAAATATGTTTTTAAATTTTAAAAATATATAAATTTATGTACTTTAAATAGTATAACAATAAACTGCATTGTTGTACTTTTTTAAAGTACATATTAAACACAATAATAAATTTTTTTTATTTACAATAAATAAAGTAATTAACAACATAATTTTATATTTTAATTTTAATTTTTAAATGATTAAATTCAATATTTTTACATTATAAAAATGTCTATTATTATTTATAATTCATTTTTTATCAATTATGTAAATCTGAATTAACAAATGTTTATAGATGAGGCACAATAAAAGAATGCAAAATAATAATCGATTACGCATTGTTATTCAAAAATCAGGTCGTTTAAGCACTGATTCAAAACAATTATTAATACAAAGTGGTATGAAAATTGATTTAGAAGATAAACGTTTAATTACTTTTTCTGAAAATATGCCAATTGACGTTATGTGCGTAAGAGATGACGACATTCCAGGTTTAATTATGGACGGAATAATTGATTTAGGAATTGTAGGGGAAAATGTATTAAAAGAAGAGCTATTAAAAAGACAATCGAAACTAGAAGATTCAAACTATATTAAGTTAATGCGTTTAGATTTTGGACATTGTAAATTGTCATTAAGTATACCTATAAATACTAATTATTTTGATATTAATTTTTTTAATCACACTAGAATAGCAACATCATACCCTTATATTTTAAAAAAATATTTTGATGATAAAAATATTATATTCAAATCTTGTTCATTAAACGGATCAGTTGAGGTTGCTCCTAGTGCAGGTCTAGCTGATGGGATATTTGATTTAGTATCTACAGGAGCTACACTTAAAGCCAATGGACTACGAGAAGTAGAAGTTATTTGTTATTCTTATGCATGTTTAATTTGTAAATCAAATAATATGAACTTATTCAAAAAATCTATCATAAATAAACTACTAACAAGAATTAAAGGAGTAATTAAAGCCAGAGAGTCTAAATATATTATGTTACATACTCCTAGATCTCAATTAAAAAAAGTTATGAAATTATTACGAGGAGCTGAGGAGCCAACTATTATAGAATTAGGAAACGATAATAAAAAAGTTGCTATGCATGTAGTCAGTAGCGAAAATTTATTTTGGGAAACAATGGAAGAATTAAAATTACTAGGAGCTAGTTCCATATTAGTTCTTCCTATTGAAAAAATGATGGAATAAATTACTATGGATATAATTAAAAATATTGTGTTTTGGTCTCAAATTAATACAGAACAAAAATTAAAAGTTTTATCTAGACCAATATTAAATCAAAAAAAAACTATTACAAAAACAGTCAGTCAAATAATAAATGATGTACGCATCTTAGGAGATGATGCATTATATAAATATACTTATAAGTTTGATAAAATTAATTTAAAATCTATTAAAGTTAAATTTGATCATATCGCTAATGCTAGTACATATATCAATAAAAATTTAAAAAAATCTATTAATATTGCTAAAAAAAACATTACTCTTTTCCATGCATCTCAAAAAAATTCTCCTATAAAATTAAATACACAAATAGGAGTAACATGTGAACAATTAATTAGACCAATAGAATCTGTAGGAATTTATATTCCAGGAGGATCTGCTCCTTTAATTTCTACCGTGCTAATGTTAGCTATACCTGCATATTTATCTGGATGCAAAAAAATTGTTCTATGTTCTCCTCCTAATATTGACTACGCCATACTATATGCCGCTTACATTTGTAATGTACGTGAAATATATCAAATAGGAGGAGCTCAAGCTATAGCAGCCCTTGCTTATGGCACAAAAACTATTCCTAAAGTAAATAAAATTTTTGGACCTGGTAATATGTATGTCACAGAAGCTAAATCACAAATAAGTAATTTACTGAATAACACTAGTATTGATATGTTAGCCGGACCTTCAGAACTTATGATTATTGCTGATGAACATGCTAATGCTGATTTTATCGCTTCTGATTTAATTTCTCAAGCAGAGCATGGTGTAGACTCTCAGGTTTTTTTAGTAACTTCTAGTATAAAGTTAGCAAACAATGTTTTAAATAGTTTAAAGTCTCAAATTCATAAAATATCTAGAATTACTATAGTTAAAAAATCTTTAAAAAATAGTTTTTTTATCATTACAAAAAATTTATTAGAAGCTGTTGCCATTTCTAATATGTATGCTCCAGAACATTTAATTATTCAAACTAAAAAACCAAGATATCTATTACAATATATTAAAAATGCTGGATCAATATTTTTAGGATTATGGTCTCCAGAATCTGTAGGTGATTATGCATCAGGACCTAATCATGTTTTACCTACTTACGGATATGCTAGTTCTCAATCAGGTTTAAGTGTAAGAGATTTTCAAAAATATATTTCAGTACAAGAATTAACACTTAAAGGATTATTAAATATTTCTAAAACAGTAAAGATGTTAGCTTCTGCTGAAAAATTAGACGGACATAAATATGCTGTTCAATCAAGAATCGATTATATCAAAGGAAAAAATTAATGTTTGATCTTTATAAATTAACAAATTCTAGCATATTAAAATTAATTCCATATCAATCAGCTAGAAAAATTGGAGGAACGGGAAATATTTGGATAAATGCTAACGAGTCTCCATATCCTTTTAAATCTCGATACAAACATCAAAAATTGAATCGTTATCCTGATCCACAACCTGTAAAAATTATTGACAAATATTCTTCATATTCAAATGTCCAAAATGATGAAATATTAATTACTAGAGGAGCAGATGAAGGTATCAATTTACTAATTACAGCCTTTTGTAATCCTTTACAAGATGCTATTATAGTATGCCCTCCTACATACGATATGTACGCTATTAGTGGTAAAATTAATAGCATTAATATATATGAAATTCCTATGTTAAAAAATTGGCAATTAGATTTAAAAAATATTCAGTTAGTATTAAAAACTATAAAAATAATTTTTATTTGTCGACCAAATAATCCTACTGGAAATTTAATAAATAAAGATGATATAAAAAATTTACTTCAAGTAGTAAATAACAATACTATTGTAGTTATAGATGAAGCTTATATAGAATTTTGCATAGAACATACTTTAGTTTCTTGGATACAAAAGTATCCAAATTTAGTAATATTAAGAACGTTATCTAAAGCATTTGGATTAGCTGGCTTAAGATGTGGATTTGTTTTAGCTCGAAATAGTATAATAAAATTATTAAATAAAGTAATTTCACCTTACCCTATATCTACTCCTGTTATCAATATAGTTAACGAAGCTTTAAGTAATTTTAATATTAATTTAATGAAAAAAAAAGTACTACAAATTAAAAAAAATCGTGATCTAATATATATAGAACTAAAAAAATTAAATTGTGTAAAAAATGTTTTTATTAGTAATACTAATTATATATTAGTACAGTTTTATTTAGCTAATAAAATATTTAATAAATTATCTTTAGAAGGAATTATTGTACGTGATCAAAATTCAAAAAAATATTTAAAAGAGTGCTTAAGAATTTCTATTGGATCAAAAAATGAATGTTATAAATTAATTAATAATTTAAAGATTATTTCTCAAAATTTGGCATAACACATTTGGATAAACTATGTTTGAAAAAATTTTGTTTATAGATCGTGATGGTACTCTAATATCCGAACCTAAAAAAAGTTTTCAAGTTGATAATTTTAAAAAGTTAATTTTTGAACCTAACGTTATAACAACGTTATCTATATTAAAAAAAAATCACTATAAATTTGTTATGATTACTAATCAAGATGGATTAGGAAGCAAACAATTTCCATTACATAAATTTAATTTAGTTCATAACTTTATGTTAGATGTATTTTTATCTCAAGGTATAAAATTTAAAGATATATTAATTTGCCCTCATACACTTCAAAATAATTGTATATGTAGGAAACCTCAAATAACAATGCTGAAATCATGGTTAAAAGAAGGATTGTTAGATAAAAATAATAGTTATGTTATAGGTGATAGACAAACTGATATGGAATTAGCTAAAAATATGAATATTACAGGAATACAATATGGTAAGAATATAAGTTGGAACGATATTCAAAAAAAATTAATAAAAAAAAATAGAACATCAAGCATATTTAGACAAACTAAAGAAACTAAAGTACATGTAGAATTAAATTTAGATAATTATAAAAATAGTTTTATTGACACTAAAATAAAATTTTTAGATCATATGTTAGAACAAATAGCTATACATAGTAATATTTATTTAAAAATATATTCTGAAGGCGATTGGAAAACAGATGATCATCATACCGTAGAAGATATAGGTATAGTATTAGGTAAAGCACTTAAACAAGCTATAGGAAATAAATTAGGTATTAACAGATTTGGATTTTTTACTTTACCCATGGACGAAAGTATAGCTAGTTGTATTTTAGATATTTCTGGTAGACCTCACGTTAGTTTTTATGCTACTTTTAAGTATCAAAAAATAGGAGACTTAAGTACAGAAATGATTGAACATTTTTTTCAATCATTATCCTACTCTATGAATATTACAATACATTTAAATGCTATAGGAAAAAATGATCACCATATAGCTGAAAGCCTATTTAAAGCTTTTGGGAGATCACTAAAACAAGCAATTATTATTAAAGGTAATAAATTACCAACTTCAAAGGGAATGCTATAATGTATATTGCTATATTAGATGTTGGTTGCTCAAATTTATCTTCTGTAAAATGGGCTGTTCAAAAATTAGGATATGACGTTGTTATTACTAAAAATTCTTCAACTATTTTAAAATCTCAAAAATTATTAATTCCTGGAGTAGGTACTGCTAAAACAGCAATGCAACATTTATCAATAAATAATTTAGTAGAAATTATTAAAAATTATAAAAAACCAGTTTTAGGAATTTGTTTAGGATTACAATTATTTGGTACATTCAGTACAGAAGGATCTAAACAAACTATAAGTATGTTACAAATTATTAATGAATCAATATCATTATTACATGTAAAAAATTTACCTTTACCTCATACTGGATGGAATACAGTATTTACTACTGTAAACAATCATTTTTTACTCAAAGGTATTACTAAAAAATCTTATTTTTATTTTTTACATAGTTATGCTATGAATTTAAATAAATATACCGTTGCTCAAACTTATTATGGTCAATATTTTTCATCAATTATACAAAAAAACAATTTTTTTGGAGTACAATTTCATCCTGAAAAATCAGGAAATTGTGGATCCATTTTATTAAAAAATTTTTTAGAGACATAAATTTATGATTATTCCTGCTTTAGATTTATTTAACGGAAAGGTCGTTAGGTTATATAAAGGTAATTATCAAAAAATGAAATTTTATTCACATACAATAGAATTTTTCTTAGAAAAATATAAATCATCACAAATAAATTATTTACATATTGTTGATTTGAATGGTGCTTTGAATCCTAATACTAATCAATTTAATTTATTAAGCAAATTAGCAAAAAACACTAACATTTCTTTACAAGTAGGAGGAGGAATTCGCACAAATGCAAATATAGAAAAATTATTATTATCGGGAATAAAACGTATAGTTGTTAGTTCTGCTGCTATAACAAATAATCAAAATTTAAAAAATTGGTTAAGTTATTATGGAAGTAATTCTATTGTTTTAGCATTAGATTTAAAAATTAATACAAATAATCTTAAAGAAATATATACTCATGCTTGGAAAAAATCCACTGGAATTACTTTAGAAACATTAATTTCTCAATATTCTGAATTTGGTTTAAAACATGTTTTATGTACTGACATATCTAAAGATGGTACATTAAATGGACCTAATATAAAATTATATAATGAAATTGCTAGACTATTTAAACATATTCATTTCCAGGCTTCTGGAGGTGTTGGATCATTAACAGATATCATTGCTTTAAAAAAAACTAATGTACAAGACATAATAATTGGAAAAGCATTACTAGAAAAAAAATTTAATCTACAAGAGGCTATTAAATGCTGGCAAAGCGCATCATTCCATGTTTAGACGTTAAAGACGGATTAGTAGTAAAAGGAATAAAATTTTGCAAACATAAAATTGTAGGAAATATATTACCGCTAGTTCAACGTTATTTAGAAGAAGGAGCTGATGAAATAGTATTTTATGATATCTTAGCATCTTCTCAAAAAAAATTACTTGATAAAGTGTGGATATCTAAAATTGCAGAAAAAATTAATATTCCTTTCTGCGTTGCTGGAGGTATTAAATCATTAAAAGATGTAAAAAATATTTTATCATTAGGAGCAGATAAAATATCTATAAATTCACCTGCAATACAAAATCCAACTTTAATAAGTAGAATTGCGGATCGTTTTGGAGTTCAATGTGTAGTAGTAGGTATAGATTCTTGGTTTAATAAAAAATTGAATATATATGAAGTATATCAATATACAGGCGACATTAAAAGTATTTGCAATACACATTTAGAAACTATTGAATGGGTGGATAAAGTGCAAAAATTAGGAGCAGGAGAAATAGTACTGAATATGATGAATCAAGATGGTATTAAAAAAGGATATGATATACCACAACTTAAAGAAATCAAAAAAAATTCTCATGTTCCTATAATTGCTTCAGGAGGGGCAGGTTTATCAAATCATTTTTATGAAGTTTTTGATCAAACTAATGTCGATGGAGCATTAGCAGCATCTGTTTTTCATGATAACTCTATTAATATAAAAGAATTAAAACATTTTTTATACAATAAAGGAATTACAATCAGACTATGTTAAACAAGTTACAATTATCAACTATAGATTGGAAAAAAATCAAAGGACTTATTCCAGTTATTATTCAAAGTCATGCCTCAGGAGAAGTGTTAATGCACGGCTATATGAATAAATTGGCACTAAAAACAACAATTCAAAAAAAAATAGTAACATTTTTTTCCAGAACAAAACAACGTTTATGGACAAAAGGGGAAACTTCTGGAAACTTTTTGAAAGTCATCGATATTTTTTCTGATTGTGATAATGATACTTTATTAATTAAAGTTTTCCCTATAGGTAAAACTTGTCATTTTTTAAAAAATAGTTGTTTTAATTTACAAATTACAGATAACAGTTTTTTGTTTTATTTTGAAAAAATGTTAGAAGAAAAAAAGAAATCAAATTCAATTAATTCTTATACCTCAAATTTATTTTCTAAAGGTGTTAAAAGAATAGCTCAAAAAGTAGGAGAAGAAGCGGTAGAAGTGATTTTAGCAGCTATGGTAAAAAATAATAATAAAGAATTAATTGATGAAACTACTGATTTATTTTATCATTTATTAGTATTGTTACATAGTAAAAATATAAGTTTTAGAGAAATTATTTGTAATTTAAAAAAACGCAGTTGTATTTAACAATTATAATTATAACTTTTATTATCCTTATATATAAACACATATAATACATATGTGAATAACATACAATATGATAATATATTTTTTTTAAAAAAAATAATAATAAACATATCATATTTAAATACACATTTTATAAAACGGATACTTTTAACATGAATTATTAAATATAAATTAATGAATATTTTAAAAATATTTAAATAATATATCATATATTTTGAAAAAACTAAAATGTATAAAAACATATACTGATATACATTGTGTTACATATATATATTTTATATTATTTACTGAACCATAGTATGTAATTTATATATATATGAAATTTGTATTTTAATTATTTTGTTTTTTTAAAAAAAACTAAAAAAATTTTCATCAATATAAATTACATTTTTTTTTACTATATTAAACATTATTCAAACATAATTTTTTTCATTAAATTTAAATTTTTCACTTTTTAAATTAATAGCTATTATATAAACTTTATATAATATAAAATTATAGTATGTTACAGTTACAAGGGAAAATTATGATCAAACAAAAAATTGGTATTGTAGGAATGGCTGTAATGGGACGTAATTTAGCTTTAAATATTGCAAATAATAATTATACAGTATCTATTTATAATAGATCTTCTGAAAAAACAAAAAAAATTATACTAAAACATCCAAAAAAAAATTTACATCCATTTTATACTATTAAAGATTTCGTTAATTCATTAATAAAACCAAGATGCATTTTAATTATGGTTCAAGCTGGTTTAGCTACTGATAATGTTATTCAATCAATAATTCCATATTTAGATAAAAAAGATATGTTAATTGATGGAGGTAATGCTTTTTATAAAGATACTATTCGTAGAAATTATGAATTATCAAATCAAGGATTTTATTTTATAGGTGCTGGTATTTCAGGTGGTTCAGAAGGAGCCCTCAAAGGTCCTGCAATAATGCCTGGAGGTAATAAAAAAGCATATGATTTAATTCAACCAATGCTATACACAATATCAGCTAAATCAAAAGGAGAACCTTGTGTAAATTATATTGGACCAGATGGTTCGGGACATTATGTTAAGATGGTACATAATGGAATAGAATATAGCGATATGCAATTAATTGCAGAAGTATATTTTGTATTAAAAAAGTTATTAAAAATAGGTAATCAAGAATTGTCAAAAATTTTTGATGAGTGGAATAAAGGAGAACTAAACAGCTATTTAATTGAAATTACAAAAGACATTTTAATAAAAAAAGATGACTGTGGAAATTTTTTATTAGATTATGTATTAGATCAAGCTTCTAATAAAGGCACAGGAAAATGGACTAGTCAAAGTGCTTTGGATTTAAATGAACCATTATCTTTAATTACTGAATCTGTTTTTTTCCGTTATTTATCTTCTTTAAAATTGCAAAGAAAAATAGCATCAACTGTTTTGAAAGGTCCTAATATCAATTATATAATTAACAATTCACATAAATTGATTGAACAAATAAGACAATCATTATATTTAAGTAAAATTATTTCATATGCTCAAGGTTTTTCACAACTAAACACAGCTTCAAATAAATATCAATGGAATTTAAAATTTAAAAATATTGCAAAAATTTTTCGTTCAGGGTGTATTATCCGTGCCAGTTTTTTACAAAAAATAATAGAAGCATATACAGATAATACCAATCTTATAAATATTTTATTACATCCATATTTTAAAGACATTTCAAACAAATACCAATTATCTTTAAGAAAAATTGTGTCTATAGCGGTGGAAAATGGAATTCCTATACCTGCATTATCAGCTGCTATTGCATATTTTGATAGTTATAGATCTAATTTATTACCATCAAATTTAATTCAAGCACAAAGAGATTATTTTGGATCACATATGTACCAGAGAATTGATAAGGACGGCTTATTTCATACAAATTGGCGTAATGAACGTACAATATAAAATATATGATAATATAAAAAAAATATATACGCACAAAATATGTATCTTAAATACAAAAAATTATATGTTTTGTATTTAAATTAATTCGAAAACAATATTTTTAAATTACCACTAACGTTAAATACTTTACTTATATAAATATAAATAAATTGTTTAAAATAATAAGTATTACTTTGATTATTATCATTACTAATGATAATAATCAAAGTATACTTAAAATAAAATTAATTTATTAAATATGATATTAACTAAGCAATAAATTTAAACCTAATATTTTTTACATAACATTTTTGAAACATTAGTTTAAATAAACATTAATAGTAAATTACTATTAAGAAATAGTTAATAATGTTAATACTTTTTAAAAAAAAATAAATATATTCTCATAATATGTAATAAGTAAACATGTAAAAAAAAGTTATTATAAGCAGATTTGTTTAATAATATAACATCTATTATCGTTTTTTATTAAAAATATCTATATATATATTATTAAATGTATCCATACATAAATAAATAAATTTAAACATTATATTTACAATATATTTATTTCAATAATTATGATATATGTATAAATTACAATTTAATATTCTATAAAAATAACTATTTATTTTTTAATTAAAAATGACAATTAATAATTTAAAAAAAATGTTAGTTACCTGTGCATTTCCATATGCTAATGGATCTATTCATTTAGGTCACATTTTAGAACAAGTACAAGCAGATATTTGGGTTAGATTTCAAAGAATGAAAGGACATGAATTATGGTTTATTTGTGCAGATGATTCTCATGGCACAGCAATTATGCTAAAAGCACAAGAAGAAAATATTTCTCCTGAAAATTTAATTAACAAAAGTTTAAAAGAACATAAATCTGATTTTATTAAATTTTCTATAATACATGATAATTATCATACTACACATAGTAAAGAAAATAAGTTTTATGTAAAAAAAATTTATCAAATATTACAAAAAAAAAAATTAATTATAACAAAAACAATTAGTCAATTTTATGACATAAATAAAAAAATATTTTTACCAGATAGATTTATTAAAGGTTCATGTCCTGTTTGTTACGCTATAAATCAATATGGAGACCATTGTGATCAATGTAGTTCCATTTATAACGCAATTGATTTAATTAAACCAATATCAATTTTATCTAAAACATCTCCAATATTAAAAAAATCTCTTCATTTATTTTTCGATTTACCTCAATTTAGTAATTTTTTGAAATTATGGATTACTTCAGGAGTATTACAAATACAAATAATTAACAAAATTAAAGAATGGTTTGCTATCGGTTTAAAGCAATGGAATATCTCAAGAGATGCTCCATATTTTGGTTTTAAAATTCCTGGATATGAAGACAAATATTTTTACGTATGGTTAGATGCTCCTATTGGTTATATAAGTACATTTAAAAACTTATGTAATAATAAAACAATGTTAGAAATTAATGAATATTGGAATAAATATTCAAAAACTGAATTATATCATTTCATAGGAAAAGACATAATTTATTTTCACAGTTTATTCTGGCCAGCAATATTAAAAGCTTGTTCTCTAAGACAACCAACTAAAATTTTTGTTCATGGATATGTGACAATTAATGGAAATAAATTATCTAAATCTAAAGGTTCTCTTATTAACGCTAATCAATGGTTAAAACATTTAGATTCAGATAGTTTACGTTATTATTACGCTTCTAAATTATCTTCTAATATTAAAGATATTGAAATTAATTTAGAAGATTTTTATAAAAAAATTAATTCAGACATAGTTAATAAAATAGTTAATTTAGCGTCTCGTTGTGCTAAATTTATTAATAAATACTGTGATAATACATTATCTAATGTATTACTAGACTATAAAATACATAAAAATTTTGTATCTTCTTCATCGATAATTGAAAAACTTTTTAAAAATAGAGAATACAACAAAGCTATTCGAGAAGTAATTAAACAAACTAATTTTGCAAATCAATATATTACTAATAAATCTCCTTGGATACTTTTTAAAGATAAAAAAAATAAAAAACACGTTCATATGATTTATTCAATGGGTATCAATTTTTTTAAAATAATAATGACTTGGTTAAAACCTATAATTCCTAATTTGTCACAAAAATCAGAAAATTTCCTAAAAGTGAATTTACAATGGAGCAATATTCATATACCTCTTTTAAATCACAAAATTTCTTTATTCGTTCCACTTTATGAAAAAATCGATTATAAAAAAATAATAGCTATGAAAAAATATTTAAATAAAAATTAATAATCTTTTTATTAAAATATTTTATATGCGTTAGATTAATACATTTGTTATTGATAATAATTTTTCATGAAAAATTATTATCAAAAACATCGATCCCAACAAATAGTCCACATTTTATTTTCTTTCAATAATTTTTGTTTATTTACAAATATTCCAATAGCAGATATAAATTTGTTATTATAAAACAAAAGTGGAGTAATTTCTCTTTTCCAAGGAGGTATACTTAATTCTTGTAATATTTTTTTAAACGTTCTTTTTTTATGCCTACCAACAATAGACAATTTACCTTGATATTGAAAACGAATATTTATCAAATCATTTTTATTTGGCTGAATCATTTGATTACCATATTTGTGGATTGTCAACTTTCCTAAATTAAAAGGCAAAACTAATGTTTGGGTAGGATTGTGCCAGAAAATTATTAAATTTTTAAGCGACAATGGTATATCAGGTATACAATAAATAATGTTTCGGTATTTACGAATTTGATATTTATAAAATACTAATTTAGGATTAGCTTCATTTTTGCTATTAATAACTTCATAATAAATTTTTTGTATTTTTTTATAGGAAATGTATTTTTTAGTAATTTTGTAAATCCATTCTCTTAAAATAAGGTTTCTATACTCCTCTGCAATATAAATAAACTCATGAACTTTTAATGACAAATTATTTAAAATATATTTTGATAATAGATTTTTAGCAACATTTTTAACGATTACTTCTGTATTTTTACAAATATTAGCAGTAGTTAAACAACTTTTAATAAAACTAGGCCACCGTTTATCAATTATAGGAATAACTTTTAGTCTTAAAAAATTTCTATCATATTTTATATTGTTATTACTATGATCAGTTATCCATAATAATTTTTTTTTTTTAGCCCAATTTTGTATAGTTGTTTTAGATACCTTTAATAAAGGTCTAATAATTTTGTTATGTCCTAAATTAGAGCATTCAGTTATTCCTTTTAATCCATTAGGACCACTACCTCTTTTTAAAGCTAAAAACATCGTTTCTACTTGATCATTTAAATGATGAGCAGTTACAAGAACTTCTTGTGGTAAAATACATTTTTTAATTAATGTATATCTTATTGTTCTTAATTGACATTCTATATTACTAGTTATCTTTTTAGTAATAGTCTCTATTACAATTGGAATGGAATGTCTTTTACATTCTTCTTTGCAATGTTGAACCCATTTATCTGAATTATAATCCATATTATGATTAATATGTATAGCTCTAATAATTAAATTTTTATTATTTTTTTTAAGATTTATAAATTGATGTAATAATACCGTTGAATCTATTCCTCCACTATAAGCTATTAAAATAGAACTATTAAAAGTAATATATTTAAATATATGTTTAATCAAAATTTCACCAAGTACAATTTTTTTAGAGTTATTAATATGATTTCAAGAATACAAATTTGATACGTCCGAGTGGATTTGAACCACTGCCACCCATCATGTCATAATGGAGCTCTAACCAAACTGAGCTACGGACGTATTTTATATGTTAAATATATAAAAATATTACTTTAACTGTTATTTTTTATCAACATAAATTTATTAATATTTTATATCAATTTAATATATGTTATATAAAACAAATTATTTTTAAAAACTATATTTTTAAAATAATTTATTTTATAAATATAATAACGTTCTCTTTTGAAGGTATAATATACGACATATCATCATAATAGATCCAAATGTTAAAGCAACCATAATACCTATCCAAAATCCAATTGATCCTAAAGAAGGAATAAAAATGTTAGTTAATGCAAGCATATAGCCTAAAGGAAATCCTATAATCCAATAAGAAATTAATGTAATAAAAAAAATTCCAAAAGTGTCTTTATATCCTCTAAGAATACCATTTCCTATAATTTGTACAAAATCTAAACATTGATACATAGCAGATACTAACAAAATATTTTCTGCTTTTTTTACAATAAGAATATTACTTGTATATAAAGCAACAATTTTATCTTTAAATAATAAAATAAGAATAGTTTCAATAATTGATATAACTAATCCAAGTGTTTGTATAGAAAAAATGGTAGTATGTACTTTATCAATAGACTTTTGACCTATATGTAATCCTACTCTAATAGCAGCAGCTGTTCCTAACGATAATGGGATTACAAATATTAAAGAACTAAAATTTAATGCTATTTGATGTGCTACAATTTGTATTAAATTCATAGAAGAAACTGAAATAGTAATCGCTGAAAAAAGAACAACTTCAAAAAATAAAGCAGTTGCAATTGGTAAACCAACTCTTAACAAATATATAATCGTTTTTAGATGAGGTAATGAAAAAATATTTGTGCAATATAAATTAATTTTTGAAAGTTTTTTATATGCCCATATATTTATAAAAATATACATCAACCAATATACTATTGCTGTTGCAAGTCCACATCCAATACACCCTAATGCAGGCATACATACTTTCCCATATACAAAAATATAATTTAATATAACATTAATAACTAGACCTATTAACCCTACTATCATAGCAGGCTTAGGTTTTGATAACCCTTCAAATTTATTTTTTATAATTTGAAAATATAAGTACCCAGGAGTCCCCCACATTAATGCTTTTAAATAAGATGCACTTTTTTTTGCTAAGATAGGATCTATCTGATGAACAATATTAATTAAAAATTCAGAATGCCAAAGTATTAAAATTATCAATAATGATGTAAAAGTAGCTATGTAATAACTATGTTTAACATGTAGAACTATATTCTTTTCATTATTTTTAATACCGTTCATACGGGAAATAATAGGTGTTAGAGCTAAAAGTAATCCGTGTCCAAACAAAATAATTGGAGACCATATCGAAGCACCTATAACAATAGCTGACATATCTGTTGAACTAACTTTACTAGCTATTATAGTATCAATAAATCCCATACCAGTTTGCGTCATTTGAGCTAATATCAATGGAATTGTAATAATTATTATTGCTTTAATTTCTCGAAAATATTTATACACTTGTATACCTTTTTTTGAAATTATATATATAATATATTTGATATTATATAAAGAATATAATATTTTAGTGCAAAATTTTTTAATTTTTTAACAAAAAAATATTTTTTTATTTTGAACACAAAGTATAAATGTATAATTCTGAAATAATTAATATTATAAATATATATATTTTATATTACAATATTCAAGTAAGTTTATATAATTCTAAAAAATAAAAAGTAAATTAATATTTAGAAATAAAAAAATTTATTTTTAGCATTTAGAATAAACAAAAAGTTTAATACTTATTAAAACATTAAGTAGATTCATAATATTTAAAATAAATAAAAAATTCATAAATTATTAATTTAAATAAAAAATACATTCTTACATATTTTTTCAAAATACGTAATAATATTTTTTTATTAAAAAATTAATTAAATTTTTAACAATATTTTATTTAAGGATTTATAATGTTTACTGGAATTATAGAAGGTTACGGTACAGTTTTTAAAATTAAAAAAGAAAATTGTTTCATTACTTATACAATAAAAGTTCCTATTTTTTTATCAAAAAAATTAAAGTTAGGAGCCTCTATAGCTAATAATGGTTGTTGTTTAACTATTACTGATATTAATAATCTATTTGTCAGTTTTGATATTATAAAAGAATCTTTAGATAAAACTAATTTAAAATATTTACAAGTAAATGATTTAGTTAATCTCGAAAGATCATTGAAAATAGGTAACGAAATAGGAGGCCATTTAATTTTAGGGCATATTTCAGGAATAGCAAAAATATGTAATATTAGCATCAATCATAAATATACAAAAATATGGATACAAATAATAGACGTTATACTCATGAAATATATTTTTTATAAAGGATGCATTTGTATAAATGGAGTAAGTCTTACTATAAGTACAGTATTACCTAATAATTTGTTTTGTGTTTATTTAATACCTGAAACTTTATCTCGAACAAATTTTAAAACAATTTCTTTAAATCAATTTGTAAATATAGAAATTGATTATATAACTCAAATAGTAGTAGATTCAATAGAACGATTGAAATTAAAAAATATAACTGACATAAAACATAATCTTTTTAAATCAATCAATAAGTTAATATCAACTTTTAAAAATAATTAAATTACTAAAAAAATCCACAAAATTATTTGACATTTTAATAAAAAAATTTAATTTTTTTTAAATATATAAATTTAAAAAATTTAATAAAAAAATTATTATTCTAAAAAACATAATATTATTAAAAAATTTTTTAAAATAATAAATATATTTTAAATTAATTAAAAATCATTACATATTTAACATACATTCTTAAATAATTACTTAAAAAAATATTTTGAATACAAAAAATGTTTTTATAAAAATTATTTGTAAGTAAATTTTAATGAAAAATTGATTTTTTTAACTCAATATATAATTTTTTATCATTTCTTATTATTTTTTATTTACTAAAAATAATATGAATAACAAGTAAATATATTATATTTACAATAAAATACATAAGAATAAACTATTGAATAATAACAAACGTATTAAAATATTAAAAATTTTTCAATTAAATAATAAATTCCCTTTAACAGAATTATATTTTAATTCAAACTTTCAATTATTAATATCAGTAATGTTATCAGCTCAAGCAACTGATAAAAATGTTAATAAAGTTACTAAAAAATTATACAATTATATTAAAGAACCAAAAGATATTCTTTTAATGGGAATAAATACTTTAAGAACATATATTAAAAGTGTTGGGTTATATAATATAAAATCATCTAATATCATTAAAACTTGTCATATATTAATAAATAAACATCATGGGAAAATACCTAATAGTAGAAAACAATTAGAAATGTTACCAGGAGTAGGAAGAAAAACAGCAAATGTTATTTTAAACACTATTTTTAAAAAGAAAACTATTGCTGTTGATACACATGTTTTTAGAGTATGTAATAGAACTAAATTCGTTATAGGTAGTAATGTAAAAGAAATAGAATATAAATTAATTAAAGTGGTACCTGATAATTTTAAACTAAATTTTCATAATTGGTTTTTACTTCATGGACGATATATTTGTCAAGCTAAATGGCCTAAATGTAATATATGTAACATAAATATGTATTGTGAATATCATAAAAAAAAATAATATATATGTAGCATACATGTTATCAAATAAATTAATACTTTAAACAAAACTAATTACTATTTTTGATATCTGTAATCATTATTAAAATATTTAATTATTTACATTTTATTGAATGATAGACTTGCTATATATACATTATATATCTTAAAATATTCAGACATTATTAAATATTTTTTTATTGGATTTTATTTGTGATAATTGTAGAAGTTGCGTTACCTTTACCTATAAAAAATAATTTTTTTTATTCATTTCCTAAATCAGAAATTTGTCCTGTTATTGGTAGTAGAGTTATAGTACCTTTCAATAATAGTCAATTAATTGGAATAATTGTTTCCATTAATAACAATAAAACATATTCATTTAAATTAAAAAAAATAATTTCTATAATAGATCAACAATCAATTTTTACACCATCTACATGGAATTTAATATTGTGGTGTACCGACTATTATCAATGTCATATTAGCTTTATTATATTTAACTTTATACCTTACCTATTAAAAAAAGGTAAAACTTTAAAAAAAAAATGTGCTACAAATGTAAAATTACTAAAAAAGGTAATTCTTTAAATAATAGTAAATTACAAAATCAACCTAAACAATTACGCGCTTTATTAATTTTAAAAAAACAATCAATTCTTATTAGTAATTTACATAAATACAAAATATCAACTTATGTGCTAAATATACTACTTAGAAAAAAATTATGTTATATACACCAATCCTTAATAAAAAAAAAAAATTGGAAACATTTAATTTTAACAAAAAATATATATTACAAGTTGACTAATAATAATATTTTAAAGTTAAAACCAATTGTTCAAAATAATACTAAATTTAAATCTTTCGTTATTAAAATAAATACAATATACGATAAAGAAGAAGTTTACATATTTTTATTATTTGAATATTTAAAAAAAGGTTTAAAAACATTAATTTTAGTACCTAATATAGATTATATTTATAATTTAAGCAAATTTTTACAAAAAAGATTACAAATACCAATTGATATTTATCACACACACATTACTGAAACTAAAAAATTAATTTTATGGAATAAATGTAAAACTGAAGAAGCTGCAATTATTATATCTACTTCAGAAGGAATTTTCCTTCCAATAATTAATTTAGGTATAATCATAGTTAATGAAGAAAGTAACTTGTCTTATAAAATCACTAAAAAATGGACGTTTAATACTAAAAATTTAGCTATTATGAGATCTTATAAAGAAAATATACCAATTATTTTAGAAGGAAATGAACTTTCTTTAGAAACATTGCATAATATAAATATAAAAAAATTTAATTTAATTACAATTAATTCAAAATATGAATCGTTTTTTGTAAAAAAAATAAATCAAACATTAATTGATATAAATCATAAACAATGTAAAGGTATTTTTTCTATTGAACTAATTGAAAAAGTACAAAAATATTTACTTAATAATCAACAAGTTTGTTTTGTAACTGATAATATATCTAATGCAATAACTGTATTGCAGTGTTCTAATTGCAACGTAATAATGAAATGTCAATATTGTCATCAATACTATGAATATAGTAAACATTATCAAGAATTATCTTGCAAATATTGTTTTTTTAAAAAAAATGAACCTTTTTTTTGCACTATTTGTAATTCGTCAAATTATATTCTTATAAAATATAATGTAAGTTTACTAAAAGATAGTATTAAGAAAATTTTTTTTGATTTCCCAATCATACATATTACTAACGATTCTACAATGTTTTTAAATAAACATTTAATAAATAAATTTCAATTAAAACATAACAATCCATGTATTATTTTAGGAAATAATGATACATTAACAAAATATAAATTAGACAAAATAAAATGTTTAATTTTTTTAAATATCGATGTATACTTTAGAAGTAATAATTTCAGATCACCAGAATATTTTGGACAAAAATATTATTCTACACTTAGAAAAGTTAGTAACTTTTACACCATTAATACTGAAGTTTTAATACAATCCAAAATGTTTAAAAATGCATTAATTCAAAAATTAATTACAAGTAATTATGAAAAATTTTCTTCAACATTATTAAAAATAAGAAGAAAATATGATTTACCTCCATATACTCGTCACATAATAATTACTATTAAAAGCAAAAAATATGAATTTTTAACCATGTTTTTCAAAAAGTATTATAAATTTTTAATTACATATTCTTTGAATTATAAAAATAATTTATGGGTTGTAAAATCCGACATTATTTATTTTAACAAATATTTTAGCACCTTTTATACAACAATATTATTAGTTCATCCTTCAGTAATTTTTTTAAAAAAACTATCGAAACAATCTATAATTTTTATTAATACAAAACTTTTTTTTAAACATATACAATTAACATTTGATATGGATCCAATATAGATACATTTATAATATAAATATGCAAATTAAATTTTCAATCATATTTTATATTTAAGTTTTTTATAAAAAATATAATAAATTGATAATTTAATGATTTAAATTACATAAAATAACATTTATTATTTATTCTACATAAATAAAAATGTAATTAATATTAAGTACTAAATTTTTATTAATAAAATATTAAGGATTTTTAAATGATTGAAAATAATATTATTACTAATTTAAAATCTAAGGGATTAATATCAAAAATTACTAATGAAAAAAAATTGTTTAAAGAAATTATTTGTAATAAAATTACATTATATTGTGGATTTGATCCTACTGCTGATAGTTTACATTTAGGACATTTATTACCTTTATTATGTTTAAAACAATTTCAATTACTAGGACATAGGCCAATAATTTTAATCGGTGGAGCTACAAGTTTAATAGGTGATCCCTAGCTTTAAAAAAAAAGAACGAAAAATTTTGACAGGAGAAAATATTCATAAATGGATACAAAAAATTACTTGTCAAATATCTTTATTTGTTGATTTTAAATGTCATAACCGAGCGATTATTGTTAATAACTACGATTGGTTTAAAAAAATTAATATAATAAATTTCTTAAGAAATATAGGAAAATGTTTTTCAATTAACACAATGATAAATAAATCTTCTGTAAAAAAACGTATTAATAGGACAGAAAAAGGAATTTCATTTACTGAATTTTCATACAGTTTATTACAAGCATATGATTTTTTATTATTATATAAAAAATATAATGCAATATTACAAATAGGTGGATCAGACCAATGGGGTAATATTATTTCTGGAATAAATTTAGTTGATAAATTATATCATAAAAATGTTTATGGATTAACTACCCCATTATTAACCACATGTAATGGATCTAAATTTGGTAAAACAGAAATTGGTACAATATGGTTAGATTCTAAAAAAACTAGTCCATTTAATTTTTATCAATATTGGATTAATATTCCAGATACTGAAGTTTTTCATTATTTAAAAATGTTTACTTCATTCAGTTTGAAAGAAATACATAACATGCAATTAAATAACAAAAAATCTGAAAATTTTAGTAATTTTCGTAAAATGTTAGCTGACTATATTACTTTAATAATTCATGGGAAAGAGGGGTTATCTAGTGCACAACGTATTACTAATTATTTATTTACAGATAATATTCAACATATTACATTATCGGATATACAACAGTTAATTAAAGATGGCGTTAAATCAATACAATTGAAACACGAAAATTCTTTACAGAACATTTTAGTTTTATCTTCATTAGCTACATCTAAAAATAATGCTAAAACTATGATTTGTTCCAAAGCTATACGGATTAATAAAAAAATTCAAACAAATTGGAAATATCAATTAACTTATAATGATAAATTATTTACACGATATACTTTATTGTCACGAGGAAAAAAAAATCATTGTTTAATTTGTTGGTAAATTTGTTTCTAAAAATAAAAATATTAGTATAAACATACATTTATTACCTTTATCAAAAAAAAGCACTGTTGTACTAGATTTAATTTTTTTTATAAAAAATAATTTAATATTTACACATTACACTAAATGATCTATAGTTATTTAATAAAATTAAAACTTTCTCCACATCCACAAAAGTTTTTCATATTCGAGTTATAAAAAACAAAAATAAAATTTATTCCATTTTGCACAAAATCTATTTGAATGTTATTTACTATATGAATAATTTTTATAGGTATAAAAAAATTTATTTTTTTATCATGTAATAAATTGAACTCTATTAAGTGATGATTATTTGATAAATTTCTTATTAATTTACAAATATAACGAAAACCAGAACATCCAGATTTTTTTATATCTAATTTTATACCTATATTTAAACTATTTTTTTGTAGCAAATAAAAAAACTGGTCAATAGCTTTTTGAGTAATATAAATTTTAACATTATTATATTCTTTATTTATAACAGTATATAAAATAGATTTTTTTTTAATTTTCATAAGTTTTGAATTCATAACTAACAATTATATGTATTTAGAACATAAGTACACTTTTAAAACTAAGATTTGTTTTTTTAAAATTATATTTTGTAAACATTACTTAAGAAATCATTAAACATTTAAAATAGTATTTCATACTTTAAATATATTTAATATAAATCAAAAGATTTAAATTATAATTAATTATTTTTTAAATAAATGTTAATGTGTTGTTAGATATATTTCTTATTAGCAACAAAGCGTTTGTTAGAATATATATTGATATATATACATTATAATATTTTCGATGTAAAGAAATTATTAATATTTTAAATGTTAACTTTTTTGTCAATAAAATACAACTGTTCTGAATAAAAAAAATAAAAAGTTACTAAATAAAAGTAAGTTTTAAAAAATGTAAATAGCAATATTGTAACTAATATTCACATTATATTTATAATTTTGTTTTTTTTAAAAAAAATTATATTTTTTTATATGTAATACATTATTAAGCGTTTTTATTTCAATTTTTATCTCTTTATTCAGTTTATGTCTTAACTAATCTTTAGTATATTTTTTATTCTAAAGATACTATTGCCTATAAAAGTAACAACTTGTTCGTATGATTAAAAAATATCAAGGAACTATTGAGGTATAATTTTTGTATGCAAAATCCAAAAAAAAATATGGATTTACCAAAAGTAATTTTTTCTTTAGTATTCGTTATTTGTATGATAATTGCCAGTTTCTGGATAGTTCGTCCATTTGTATTAGGGTTTATTTGGGCAAGCATGATAGTAATAGCTACTTGGCCATTTATGATTAAATTACAAAGTTGGTTTGGAGGACAACGTTCATTTGCAGTTATTATTATGACTTTAAGTTTGTTACTTTTATTTATCATACCTTCTGTAATATTAGTACATATTATTATTAATAATAGTATACCTTTAATACATTTGCTTTCATCAGGTAAATTTAAATTTCCTACATTAATATGGTTACAAGATTGCCCTATAATAGGGAATAAATTATTACATAATTATAAAAAAATTATTAATGGAGGTGGTAATAATATAATAAATCAATTACAACCTTACATTGGTCGTACTACTGAATTTTTTTTTATACAAGCCAGTCATTTTGGTCGTTTTATAATCCATCTTGGTTTTATGTTAGTATTCAGTGTTATTCTTTATTGGAATGGAGAAAAAGTAACTAATATAATTAGACATGTCGCATTCAAATTAGCTTCTCAATCTGGAGATGCTGTTGTTTTATTAACGGGACAAGTTATTCGATCTGTTGCATTAGGAGTTGTTGTAACTGCACTATTACAAGGATTGTTAGGTTGGTTTGGATTAATTATATCTGGAATTCCTTATTCTGTTCTATTTATGATATTAACGATTTTATTTTGTTTAATCCAATTAGGTCCTTTACCAATTTTAGTTCCTATTGCTATTTGGTTATATTGGAATAATAATATTATTTGGGGAACCTTTTTGTTAGTATGGAGTGGTATAATATGTATATTAGATAATATATTAAGACCAATGCTCATAAAAATTGGAATTGATTTACCAGCATTATTAATATTGTCCGGAGTAATAGGAGGAATATTAGCCTTCGGAATTATTGGAATATTTATAGGCCCGGTAATTTTAATAATATCATATCGTATGATAGCATCTTGGATGTATGAAGCACCAATTTCTAAAATTTTAGTACAACATTCTACAAAAAAAATACCACACAAAAAAAAGAAAACAAAATATTAATTTTAATAACATCAATATGTAAACTTACATTATCAAAATAATTGATAAATTCGCAATAATAATTAAATGTTCTATATAATAATTTTATATTTATACTTAACTTTAAAAAATTTTACTATATTAAAATTAATAACTTGATATATATTAATTTATATACTTTGAAATAATTTGTTTACTATTTTAACAAAAAGCATCTATACAATCTTTATTAAAAAATTTGGACATATTATGTAAATTTAATTAATATAAGTTTATTTCAAGTTATTATTTTAATAAAAAGCAACATCAATTTTTTTAATTACATATTACATATTATATTATTTAGATTGATATAAATAAATAAACAAAAATATAAAAATGATTAAAATAAAAAAATGTATTAAATAAAATAAATAAATCAAATATATATCCTTTTTAAAAAAGATTTATTATTTAATAAATACGAATATTTTTATACTTATAAAAATGTTTATATAACGAATTATATAATTTATATTATTTTATTTTTAATTTTCAATATTATTAACTTCAATAATTTTTTGAAAAACTTAAAATAATATAAATGAAAATAATAATTAATGTCTTTATTAAATATTTATCAAATTTTAATTTATTTAGAGAAAATATAATGAAAAAAACAGACGAATTAAGAACAATAAGAATTGATCCTTTAATTACTCCTTTTGAATTAGCTACACACTATGCATTAACTCCTGAAATTATGGAGAATGTTATTCAAACAAGAACAAATATATCTAATATTATTAAAGGACATGATAAACGTTTACTTGTAATTATTGGTCCTTGCTCAGTTCATGATCCATCAGCTGCAATGGAGTACGCTAACAAATTATATGAATTACGAAAAAAATATTATTCTCATCTCGAAATAGTTATGAGAACTTATTTTGAAAAACCTAGAACAGTAGTAGGTTGGAAAGGATTAATTTCAGATCCTGAACTGAATGGTTCTTTCAAGGTTAATCATGGATTATCTATAGCTAGAAAACTATTATTAAATATTAATAAATTAGGATTACCTGCTGCTACAGAATTTTTAGATATGGTAATAGGACAATTTATCGCAGATTTAATTAGTTGGGGGGCAATTGGAGCGAGAACAACTGAAAGTCAAATTCATAGAGAAATGGCTTCTGCTCTTTCATGTCCAGTAGGTTTTAAAAATGGTACTGATGGAAATATACACATTGCTATAGATGCAATTAGAGCAACTCAAGAACGCCATTTATTTCTAGCTCCTGATAAAAATGGACGGATGACTATTAATCATACTAGTGGTAATCCATTTGGGCATATTATTATGAGGGGTGGTAAAAAACCTAATTATCATGCGCAAGATATAAAAAAAGCAACAGATAATTTAAGAAAACATCATCTTCCAGAATATTTAATGATTGATTTTAGTCATGCTAATTGCCTTAAAAAACATTATTTACAAATAAAAGTATGCGAATCAATTATAGATCAAATTTGCCATGGTAACAATGCAATTTTTGGAGTGATGATTGAAAGTTTTTTAAAAGAAGGTTCTCAAGTAATTAATAATAAAGATAAATTAATATATGGCCAATCTATTACTGATCCTTGTTTAGGATGGAAAGATAGTGAAATAATTATTGACAAATTAGCTGAAGCAGTAGATACACGATTATAAGTTTTGTATGCAGTTAGTTATTTTAACTCACTATACTTTGTTAGTTTAATTAACTAATTTAGTTTAATTTAATCGTATATACTAATATAAAAAATTATATTTATTATTTTTTATAAAAAAATAATAAATATATAATTAAAAAATCTTTTATTTAGAATTAAAAAATATATTAGTTATATACTCAATTATAGTAAGTATATATATTTCATATATCTAAATTTTTAAAAATAAAAAAAATTTAAACAAATAAATAATTAATTTTTTACCAATAAATATGTAGTTATAAAATATAAATTTACTTTTAAATTAATTGTTAATGCAGTGAAAGGACTTAATATGCCCATTGTTACATTAATAGATGGAACAAAAAAAATATTTAATGACCAAATTTCAATTTTAGAAATTGCCGAAACAATCAAATCAGGTTTATCTAAATTGTGTGTTGCTGCTGAAATCAATGGAACATTAGTAGATGCGTGTACTATAATTAATGAAAATTGTAATTTAAAAATTATCACTAATTGTACAAATGACAAATTTGCATTAGAAATTATCCGGTGTACTTGTATACAATTATTTTCTTATGCAATTAAAACTTTATGGCCAAATGCTAAATTAGCAAATAGCAAAATTACTGATGACGGTTTTTATTATGATATTGAATATGAATTAAAAAAAAATGATTTACATATCATAGAAAAAAAAATGCGAGAATTAATTAAAAGAAAATATTTAATTACTCGAAAAATAATAAGTTATGATAAATGTAAAAAAATTTTTAAAAAATCATTAGAATATTATAAATATTATATACTTAAAAATAACAATTTTAATAAAAAGAAAATATTAACTATTTATTATCATAATAACCATGTAGACATAACAAATGGTATTCAAACGTATAATATTAATTTTTGTAAAAATTTTAAAGTACAAAGATTTTCTGGAGTTTATTGGCTAGGTAAACTTAAAAACAAAACATTACAACGTATATATGTGACTGTTTGGGATTCTAACAAAAAATTAAATTTTTTTTTAAAAAATATTGATGATTCTTTAAAAAGAGATCATAGAAAAATTGCCAAAACACTCGATTTATACCATATACAAGAAGAATCTCCAGGAATGGTATTCTGGCATAATCATGGTTTAATAATTTTTCAAGAATTACAAAAGTTTATTAGAACAAAATTAGGATATTACAATTATCAAGAAGTTAAAAGTCCTATAATGATAAATAAAATTATGTGGGAAAAAAGTGGTCATTGGTCAAATTATAAAGATAATATATTTGTAACATCATCAGAAAAACGTAAATATTGTATTAAACCTATGAATTGCCCAGGCCATGTTCAAATTTTTAATCAAAAATTACATTCATATAAAGATCTTCCCATTCGAATAGCTGAATTTGGAATATGCCATAGAAATGAATCATCTGGTTCTCTACATGGATTAATGCGTACTCGATCTTTTACTCAAGATGATGCACATATATTTTGTACAAAAGATCAAGTACAAAAAGAAATAAATCATTGCATTCAAATGACATTTGATATTTATAAAACTTTTGGTTTTAAAGAAATTAATGTTAAATTTTCCAGTAGACCAAAAAAAAGAATTGGTGATGATATAACTTGGGATACAGCCGAAAATGATTTAATTAATGTTTTAAATGAAAATAAGTTAAAATTTACACATCAAGAAGGAGAAGGTGCATTCTATGGACCTAAAATTGAATTAACTTTAAAGGATTCTTTAAATCGTACTTGGCAATGTGGTACAATACAGCTTGATTTCTATTTACCTAAACGTTTACAATCTTTTTATATAGATAAGAATAACCATCGTAAGATCCCAATAATTATTCATAGAGCAATTTTAGGTTCTATGGAAAGATTTATAGGAATACTAACAGAAGAATATTCAGGATTTTTTCCATTATGGTTATCTCCGATTCAAGTAGGAATTATAAATATCACGGAAGACCAAATTGATTATGTCAATTTATTATATAATAAATTAATAATCTATAATATAAGAATAAAAAAAGATACACGAATAATTAACATGAATATAAAAATTAAAACACTTGTTAACTATAAAGTGCCATATATTATAATATGTGGAAATGATGAATTAAAAAAATCAACAATTACTATACGTACAAGAGACAATAAAATTTTAAAAAACATTAACATTAGTAATTTTATTGAAATGATACTAAAAGAAAATTCAATATATGCTTTACCTAAGATGGAGGTATAAAGTATTAAATCTGGAAAACGAATGAAATTTACACGCCCTAATAGAATTAACGGAGAAATTCGAGCAACTGAGGTGCGTTTAACGGGAATACAAAACGACCCGATAGGAATTGTTAGCTTAGATAAAGCTTTAAATTTAGCAAAAAGCATTGGAGTAGATTTAGTAGAAATTAGTCCAAATGCGCGTCCACCTGTATGCCAAATAATGGATTATGGTAAATTTTTATACAAAAAAAGTAAATCTCATAAAAAACAAAAAAAGAATCAAAAAAATATACAAATAAAAGAAATAAAATTTCGTCCTGGTACTGAAGAAAGTGATTATCAAGTTAAAGTTCGTAATATTACTAAATTTTTAATAGAAGGTCATAAAGTTAAAATAACTTTAAGATTTCGAGGAAGAGAAATGGCACATCAAGAAATAGGAGTTCATTTGTTACATCGTATAAAAAATGAATTAAAAAACTTATCTACAATTGAATTCTTTCCATCTAAAATAGAAAGCCGTCAAATGATAATGATATTAGGACCTAAAAAAAATAAAATAAAAAATTAATAATTCATTCACAATTTTAAGTATTTTAACTCAATTACCATATATTTTTATAAATTTCAATGGAAGTATTTTTTATGCCAAAAATTAAAACTTTAAAAAGTGCTTCAAAAAGATTTAAAAAAACTTCATCTGGTCAGTTTAAAAGAAAACGAGCAAATCTGAGACATATTTTAACCAAAAAAAATAAAAATTATAAAAGACATATGAAACTACATACTATAGTTTCTAAAAACGATTTTAAAAAAGTTAAATTATTTTTACCTTATTTATAATTGTACTTAATAAATTATTTTATATTTAGATAAGAGAGTAAAATAAATGGCTCGTATAAAACGAGGAGTAACAGCACACGCTCGTCATAAAAAAATATTAAAAAAAGCAAAAGGATATTATAGTGCACGATCTAGAACATATAGAGTAGCTGCTCAAGCTGTAATTAAATCAGGTCAATATGCCTATCGAGATAGACGTCAAAAAAAACGTCAATTTCGTAAATTATGGATTGCTCGAATCAATGCAGCGAGTCGTAATTACAACATTTCTTATAGTAAATTTATATTAGGATTAAAAAAACTATCAATAATAATCAATCGAAAAATTATTTCAGATATTGCTATTTTTGATAAACCAACTTTTTTAACATTAGTTCAAAAAGTACAAGAAGCTTTAAGGTAATTTGTTATTTCTAAATTATATTTAATGTAAAATATCAACGTATCATATGTATGTTATTAAATAACATTTGTATAATTTTAATAAATATTTAAAAAGCTTCCTTTTGTTGGAAGCTTTTTTAGTTTAATCAGTTCTCAAAATATATAAAATATATTAATGTAAGTTAAAATAGAGGAAGATAATATTGTCTTTACTAAAGATATTTAATTCAGCAAAACATGCTATTAAAAATATAAAAAACTTAAAAGACTTAGAAATAGTTCGTATAAAATATTTAGGTAAAAAAGGATATTTTTCTATCCAATTAAATATTCTAAAAAAATTAAAATTAAATGAAAGAAAAAACTTTAGTATTTTATTTAATGAATATAAAAAAAAAATTCAAGAGTTATTAACAAAATGTAAAACAAAATTAAAGAGTGTATCTTTAAAAAAAGATTTATTATCAGAATGTATAGATATATCACTTCCTGGTAGAAAAATTGAAAATGGATCTATGCATCCTATTACTATAACGATTGATGCATCAGAAAATTTTTTTTATAAATTAGGGTTTAATATTTTAACTGGACCAGAAATTGAAAATGATTATTATAATTTTGATGCTTTAAATATTTCTAAAAATCATCCTGCACGTGAATCACATGATACATTTAGATTTAGTAACAAAATTTTGTTAAGAACTCAGACTTCAAGTGTACAAATACGTGCAATGGAAAAATTTTTACCTCCATTTAAAGTAATTACTTCTGGAAAAGTATATAGACATGATTATGATATCACTCATACTCCAATGTTTCATCAAATAGAAGGTCTTATTATAGATAAAAATATCAGTTTTTCAAATTTAAAATGGATTATGTATAAATTTTTAAAGAATTTTTTTCATAAAAATATCCCAATTAGATTTAGAAGTGCATATTTCCCGTTTACAGTTCCTTCCGCTGAAATAGATATTCAAGATGTTAATGGTAAATGGATTGAGGTACTAGGTTGCGGAATAGTCCATCCTAATGTTTTAAAAAATGTTAATATTGATACTAAAAAGTATTCTGCTTGTGCATTTGGTATCGGAGTAGAACGTATAACTATGTTAAAACATGAAATTAATGATTTACGTTATTTTTACGAAAATGATTTAAGATTTATTAAACAATTTAAATAAAAGTAGATAATAAAAAATGAATGTTAGCGAAAGTTGGTTAAGAGAATGGGTAAATCCTTTAATCACAACAAAAAAATTATGTAAACAATTAACAATTTTAGGTTTAGAAGTCGAAGAAGTAAATCAAATAATTAATCAATTTTCTAATGTTTTTATAGGAGAAGTTATTTCTATTCAAAATAATATTTTTGATTTAAAATATGAAATATATGTAGTACATATTGGATGTTCAAAATTATTAAAAATAATATCATACAAAAATAGTTGTAAAATTAAAGATAAAGTAATAATAGCAAACTCTCAATCTAAATTATATAATAATATCAAAATTAAAATGATAAATGTTCAAGGAATTCAATCAGAAGGTATATTTTGTTCATTTTTTCATTTAGGATTATTTCCTTTTAGTACAAATATAATTAAATTACCATTTGATACATTCACAGGAATTGATATTCAAAAAGTCAAATTTTTTAAAGATACTATAATTAAATTAAATATTAGCACTAATCGTTTAGATGAATTTAGTATTTTAGGTATTGCTAGAGAGGTATCTATAATAAATAATTTACCTATTCCTATAGTAAACAAAAAAACATCCTTAGTTACTTCTCGAAAAAAAATTAAGATACAACAAGAATTAGATATAGATAATTTTATTTATTTAGGAAGAGTAATAAAAGATATTAATATTAACGTACAAACTCCATTATGGATGCAAGAAAAATTAATAAAATGTCATATTATGCCTCAAAATTTTATAATAGATGTTATAAACTTTATTTATATAGAAATTGGAGAGCCTTTACATATTATAGATTTAAAATCTATAAATACTAATATAATTTATTTAAAAAAAATAAACTGTGAAGAAAACATTATCTTATACAATAAAGAAAAAGTATTTGTAAAAAAGGGTACTATAGTATTAAGTAACGAATCTAAATTGTTAGTAGTAGGTAATAATTACTCTACTCAATATTCTAGCATTAATAAATTTACTAAAAACATATTTTTAGGATCTTTATTTTTTAATTTCAACGTAGTAAAAAAAATTATTAAAAGAAATAATTTAGATAAAAAAATAATTGATTATTATCAATATAGCATTAATTCAGATTTACAAGAATATGCAATTGAATATGCTACACAACTAATTACAAGTATATGTAATGGTAAAGTAGGACCATTAATAAAACAAGAGATAATAAAACAAAAAACTTCCAAAAAAAAAGCAATAATTATAAAACATAGCAATATTAATCGTATTATTGGAATAAACATAGAAAGTATAGTAATAGAACAAATATTATTACGTTTAGGATACGTAATTTACAAAAATACTAAAGGTTGGAAGGTAATTCCTCCTCATTGGAGAGTAGACCTTTCTATAGAAGAAGATATTATTAGTGATATTTTAAGAATTTATGGATATTCTAGAATCAATAAAAAATCATTAATTACTACAATGAATATTGTATGTAACAATGAATACAAACATATATTTCTAAAAAAAGCTAAAAGTATACTTGTTAACAAAGGATATTATGAAGTTATAAATTATGCTTTTGTCAATCCTAAAATTCAAAATTTGATTATACCTAATAAAATACCTTTATTGATATCAAATCCTGTTTCGTTCGATATGTCAGCTATGCGACTTTCTTTATGGGTGGGTTTAATAAATAATGTAATATATAATCAAAATAGACAACAAAATAATTTACGTTTTTTTGAAAGTGGATTATGTTTTATACCTGATAGTCAATTACAATCAAAAGTTAAACAAAAATTATTTTTATCTGGTATTGTTAGTGGAAAATGTTACCCAAAATCTTGGAATCTTCCTAATAGAACAATTGATTTTTATGACTTAAAAGGTGACGTAGAAACAATTCTATCATTATTTACTGAACTCGAAAACATAAAATTTTGTTACAAAAAAATTTCATCGCTACATCCAGGACAAAGTGCTGCCATTTATGTTGATAAAAATAAAATTGGGAAAATAGGAGTGTTACATCCCAATATATCGGATTTTTTAAACTTAAAACGTAAAGTTATTATATTTGAAATATGTTTAGAAAATTTTAAACAAAAAAAAATTAAAAAAATAATTGAATTTTCAAATTATCCTAGTATTAAAAAAGATATTTCTATTATTGTATCTAATACTGTCATGTATTATGAAATAATAGAAATATGTAAAAATATAGCTCAAGATAAAATATTAAGTGTTGAAATATTTGACGTTTACTATCAATTAAAGGAGTACCCAGGTAAAAAAAGTTTAACTATAAGCTTTATTTTTCAAGATTTAAAAAAAACGTTAAAAGAAAAAGAAATTAATATAATAATTGAAAAATGTATAACAAAATTACAACATCAATTTCGAGCAATATTAAGGTACTAAATATATGACTCTTACAAGATTAGAAATATCACAATATTTATTTGAGCACATGAATTTAAGCAAAAATGAATCTAAAAAAATAGTATCATTATTTTTTGAAGAAATTAAAAATATGTTAATAAATGGAAAATCAGTAAAATTTTATGGTTTTGGAAATTTCTATGTATTTTATAAAAAACAAAGATTAGGTAGAAATCCTAAAACTGGATCTACTATCTTAATTAACGCTCGGAAAATAATAAAATTTACACCCGGAAAAAAATTAAAAAAAATAATTGAGCAAAATTTACTAAAAAAAATATAATATTAAAACAGTTAATTACAAAATATGTAAATTATAGATGATATTATTAAAATAATAATTAATTTAATTTGTACTAAGCCAATAATTTTATATATTAAAACTTAATTAAAGTTAAATATTAATCATTAATAACGAAATAAATAACAAATTACAACTATAGAAAAATAAATTTATCAATTATGTTTTAAATAAAAAAATGTCATTTATAATAAAAAATACTTTTAATATTTACTATATTAAATTTAAATTAATATTTTAAAAAAATTAAAAATATATTTAAAATAAACACTTTACTTTTAAAAGTAAAAAATTGATATTTATAATTATCAACGATACAATTTTTTATTATATAATAAAAATATATAATATTTACACATAAATTCTTTAAGTCTCGACATAAAAATGACAATAAATGAAACATAACGTTATTAATTACTACATATCGTAAATAATATTCTTAAATAAACATTTGATAATGTTAAATTTATTAAATATGTAAAATATTTTAAATAAAATGTTTTATATAAAAAAAATTGTTTAAAAGAGTAAACATAACAATAAGTTTCATCTAAATATTATTAAATTAATAATTAATATTATTAAATTTTTTTGTGTACATAAAAGAATGTTATACAAATTTTGTATAACATTGTTTTTTTAAATATTTTTACTACTTATAATTAAAATACTTATTTAATAAATATTAATTATTTATAATTTAATTGTAATAGATTGCTTGAAATTAAAAAATAATAACAATATATTTATACATTATCGATAACTATTTTAAATGATATTGTAAATATATTTAAATTTAATTCCTATTAAGAGGACTTAATGAAATTTGAAATACTTTGTAAAGATAAAAAAGCAAGAAACGGTAGGTTGTATTTTAACAAAGGAATAGTAGTAGAAACCCCTGTTTTTATGCCAATAGGTACATATGGAGTTATTAAAGGACTGACTCCAGAAGAAATTTATTCTACAGGAAGTTCTTTAATTTTAAGTAATGCCCTACATTTATTTTTAAAACCTGGTATAAATGTGATTAAAAAACATGGAGGATTACATAATTTTATGCACTGGAAGTACCCTATTCTTACAGATTCTGGAGGATTCCAAGTATTTAGTTTATCAAATATTTCTTTAAAAAGAAATAATGGAATAATATTTAAGAATCCATTTAACGGACAAAAATTTTTATTTACTCCTCAGCAATCAATTAATATACAGTACGATTTACAATCAGATATAGTAATGTGTTTTGATGAATGTCCTAAATACCCTATTACTTGGGATCAAGCTAATTTATCTACTAGAAAATCTTTATCTTGGGCTATCCAAAGTAGATTACAATTTGATATTAAAAAAAATACAAATGCTTTATTTGGAATTATACATGGTAGTATATTTAAAGATTTAAGAGATTTTTCTATTAAAAATCTTATTAAAATAGGATTTGATGGATACGCTTTGGGTGGATTAGCTGTGGGAGAACCTAAATCAAAATTATATGATTTAATAGACCATATATGCCTACAAATTCCTAAAAATTATCCTAGGTATTTAATGGGTGCTGGAAAACCTAAAGATTTAATAGAATCTGTAAGTAAAGGTATAGATATGTTTGATTGTGTATTACCAACTAGAAATGCTAGAAATGGTTATTTGTTTACAACTAATGGTATTGTAAGAATCAAAAATTCTCAATACAAAAATGATGATACTGTATTAGATACAAAATGTTACTGTTATACTTGCGTAAATTATAGTAAATCTTATTTACACCATTTATATCTCTGTAATGAAACGCTAGGATTACGTCTAAATACTTTACATAATTTATGTTATTATCAAAATTTAATGTTAAATATTCGTAATGCAATAAAAAATAAACAATTTGAAACTTTTAAGCATAATTTTTACCTACAAAACAAATGAACAATTGAATTACTATAATGATATATAAATAATTTTTTAATTGTACATTGTCTAATTTAATTAGATAAAAAATAAAAGTATTTATTAAATACATTTAAAATATCAATTTTTAATTATATTTTTTTTTAAATTATTAACTTAAATATAATGTTAATTAAAATAAATATTTGATATTTTTATCATATATAATAAACTATTACTATAGTTAACATATTAATAAAGAAAAATCTGCTATTTCTAAAAATAAATTTTTTACTTGATATAATAATAGTAATCTATTAGTTTGAATATCTTCATTTGGATGACTAATAGTTATATGTAAAAAAAAATAATTAATTAGTATACATAATTTTATTAGCTGTGAAAAAACGCTATCGTAGTTTTGATAAATAATATATTTTTTTATATTTTTTTGTAAAAACAATAATTTACTAAATAATATTTTTTCAAAAGTACTTTGGAAAAGTTTTGTATTAATAGTTATAGAATTAAAATTTAAAACACATTTTTTAATATTAATATATTTATTTATTATGTTTAGTATCCTTTTATTAGTAGTACTTATAAGATATGTTTTATTCATTTTTTTAAATTTAGTTAACATAAAAATTCGTTTATGTATTTCAATAGGCACAGTTAATTTCAATATTAATACAGATTGTATAACGTAAGTATTAAATCCTTGATAAAGATATAAATGATATATCCTATTTAAAAAAAAATTAAGAATGCTTTTCTTAACATTTTTTTTATGCATTACATTTTTATGTAATGATACACTGTAATTAATAATATCTATTAGATCAATAGTTATATTTTTTTCTATAAATATTCGTAACACACCAATAGATAATCTTCTTAATGCAAAAGGATCTTTATTTTTTTCAGGATATAATCCTATTATAAACATTCCAGTAATAGTATCTACTTTATCTATAATAGCTAAAGTATAAGCTATAGAATTATTTGATATAATATCTCCTGAAAAATTAGGATAGTAGTGTTCTTTAATGGCAATAAAAACATCTTTTGATTCACGGTCCAACATAGCATAATGCATCCCTACGCTACCTTGAACATCAGGAAATTCTGCCACCATATTAGTCTTTAAATCACATTTAGATAAATGTACAGCTCTTAAAGCATTTACAGAATTTATTGAAACATATGATAATATCCATTTCATTAATAATTTTAAACGTTGAATTTTATCATAAATTGAACCTAATTTTTCGTAAAAAATAGTATTTTTTAAATTTAAATAATAACTTTCTAATGGTTGTTTTCTATCTATTTTATAAAAAAAATTAGCATCAGATAAACGTGAAAAAACTACTTGCTCATTGTCTTTTATAATTTTATTTGTATTTTTTGAATCAATATTTGAAATTATTATAAAGTAAGGCATTAATTCATTATTTAAATTATATAATGCAAAACATTTTTGTACATTTTCTATAATGTAAATAACTATTTCCTGAGGTAATAATAAAAAGTCTTTTTCAAATTTTCCAAGCAATATAACAGGCCATTCAACCAAAGAAGTTACTTCTTGTAACAATTCGTCATTTTTTTTAATTTTGCCTTTTAGTTTATATGTTATTTGATTAATTAATTTTGTAATTTTTAATTTTCGTTCATCATAATTAGGAATAACTTTTCCTTTACAATTAAGAATTGTAGGATACTGATTCGCATGAAGTATATTTATTTTAATATTTTTCATAAATACATGTCCATATGTAATTCTATGAGACTTTATATTCATAAATTTTAATGGAATAATTGTTTTATTTAATAAAGCAACTATATTTCTTATTGGTCTAGAAAATTTAAAATTTGTATCATTCCATCGCATCATTTTGGGTGCTTGAATTTTTTTTATTATCGAAACAATAATTGTAGGTAATAACGATACTATATTCTCAACAGTTGATTCTTTTTTATACACTAACCATTCTCCTGATTGAGTTTTTAATTGATTAATTTGATGTGCAGAAATAGATAAACGTTGCATCCATAAATGTACAATTTTAGTAAATTGTCCTTGTGTGTTAAAAGCAATAGAAGTAGAAGGCCCTATTTTATTAATTCCTTTTGTTACTCGTAGTATATTTAATTTATTAATTTTAATAGCTAACCTTCTAGAAGTAGCAAACCAAAACATTTTTTCATAAGTAATATTTAACTTATTAAATTTTTCTTCAGTGACTTTGTAAAAAGATTTTGCAATATTTTTTAAATGTTTTGATGGAAGATCTTCTGTAGCAATTTCTATTAAAAAAGTATTATGTAACATTAATTTGATCCTATAGTATAATATATTTTATTAATCATTTGTTATGATAATTAATTGTTAATAATTTCACTAAATTACGTATCGTAAAGATATAATGTTTTCTTTCATTCACCGACATTTCTCTTTTAGCTTCTAATAAATTAAAATTATGTGTAGCTTGTAATATAAACTCATATGCTGGGAAAATTAATGGAGGATTTAAAGATAAAAGTTTCGTTGCTTCTTCAATACATTGTTTAAATGATTTTAATAACATTTTAGTATTAGAGTATGTAAAATTAAAAGAAGATTGTTCGATTTCATTTTGATAAAATAAATCACCGTAAGTAATAGATTTTCTCTTATTCTTCATCCATATTACATCATAAACATTTTTCGTATTTTGTAAATGCATAGCAATTCTTTCTAATCCATAAGTAATTTCTACAGTGACAGGATTACAATCTAGCCCTCCCATTTGTTGAAAATAAGTAAATTGCGTTACTTCCATACCATTAATGCGAATTTCCCAACCTACTCCTGATGCACCTAAAGTAGGATTTTCCCAATTATCTTCTACAAAACGTATGTCTTGAATTTTAGGATTAATTAATAACTTTTTTAAAGAATTTATATATATTTTTTGAATGTTTTCAGGAGGCGGTTTAATAATTACTTGAAATTGATAATAATGTTGTAACCTACTAGGATTACTAGCATATCTACCATCAGATGGTCTTCTACAAGGTTGGACATATGCAACAGCAGCACTTGTATTTTTTTTAATTGCATTAAAAAATGTTTCTTTATGGAACGTCCCAGCTCCTATTGGTAAATCTAACGGTTCCAAAATAATACATCCTTGTTTCAACCAATATTTTTTTAATATACAAATAATTTCATAAAAAGTAATTATTTTAGATATTTTCACATATGACCTAATTATTAAATAGTAATTGTATACAAATAATAAATATTATGTCTATAATATCAAGAAATAAAATAAAAAAATAATTTATTTATGAATTCCTATTGAAAATTATTAATACAATAGTAAAAATAATATTTTTTGACTATAATAATTTTATTTTGTAGTTTAATAAAAGAATAACATAAGAATATCTATTTAATAAAGTATTAATTACAATAATTAAATATTATATTTTTATATATATTCTACATATTTTATTAAAAAAATAATTACTTATAATAATATTATATCTAACATATTTAAAATGTAATTATTGTTAAATATTTAAGATAGTATTAATAATGAACATTTCTAATTAAATATTATGTTCTTTAAAATAAATATTTTAAATGAGTTTTATAATGACTAAATATATTGGTGCACATATAAGTTCTTTAGGAGGAATAGATAAAACTATACATCGAGCTTTTAAAATAAAAGCGACTGGTATGTCTTTTTTTTTAAAAAATCAACTGCGATGGAAATCTCCTGATTTAGATGAACAAACGATAATAAATTTTAAAAATGAACGTATAAAATACAAATATACTCCACAACAAATTTTGCCCCATAGCAGTTACCTAATTAATTTAGGCCATCCAAATTTAGAAAATTTAGAAAAATCAAGAATATGTTTCATTGATGAATTAAAACGTTGTAAACAATTAGGATTAATTTATTTAAATTTCCATCCAGGAAGCCATTTACGAAAAATAAGTATTAATGAATGTTTAAAACGTATTTCTGAATCCATTAATATTGGGTTAGAATCAGTAACTGGAGTTACTATTGTTATAGAAAATACATCTGGTCAAGGTAGTAATTTAGGCTACAAATTTGAACATTTAGCTTTTATAATTAGTAATGTTACTAATAAATCAAGAATAGGAGTATGTTTAGATACATGTCATCTTTTTTCATCAGGATATGATATTAGAACTAACGAATCTTGTGAAAATACTTTTAATTTATTTGATAAAATAGTAGGTATACATTATTTAAAAGGTATGCATTTAAACGATTCAAAAAATGTGTTCAATAGTAGAATAGATCGACATCATAGTTTAGGAAAAGGAAATATAGGTAAACAAGCTTTTATTTGGATTATGAATAATGAACAATTTAATAATATGCCAATAATTTTAGAAACTATTAACCCTAATATTTGGTGGAAAGAAATAAAATGGTTAAAATCTTTTGTTTAGAAAAATATTATTATTTATATAATACGAAATGTTTCACTTTTTTATATTATATTTTTTTTAATTTTAATTAAACATAAAAAGATGAAATGGTAGTAATACAAAAAATTGTTAAAAAAACTGATGAATAATTATTTACTATATTTATAGTATACACTGTGATAAAAACATTGAATATATAATATTTTTAAACAAATAATATTTATTTAAAATTTAATTAAATAATTTTAAATTTAAAAATTATTTTACTGGAAATAAAATGCTGACATTACACGCTGAAATTAGAAAAAAAACAGGAAAAAGCTCTAGTAGACGATTACGAAAAATTTACAATAAATTTCCAGGAATTATTTATGGTACTGAAAAACCATCGTTACATATTACTATTGATCATAACGAAGTTATAAATTTACAACTTAATTCTACAATTTATAAAAAAGATTTGAATATTAAATTAAATAATAAAAAATATTTAGTTAAAATTAAATCTATACAAAGGCATCCTTATAAACTAAAAATTTTACATATTGATTTTTTATATTCTAAAAATTAAAATAATTAATTTTTTATAAAAAATATAATATATAAAAATTTCTATAAAAACATTATAAATATTGAAAATATTAATATAAAGTATTTATTTTTTTATTTATACTTTGATGCTTTTTTTTAAGAAATAGGCGTTAAGTATATTGTTTTAAATTGCTGTTATTTAATAACAGCAATTTAAAACATAAATTGTTCTGTCTAATAAGTAATAATTGATTTGACATAATAATAGTATTATTTTTTTAATAAAAAATATTTTACAAATTCAATTTGTTTTTTTACAAAATATTATTTACATAGTAAATAATATTTTCCAAATAAGTTGTCTCAATATGAACATTTCTTTACAAAACTGAATTAATATTAATCCTGATATTCCTATAATCAACATTATTACAGCAAAAACTAAAAGATTTTTTTTAGAAATATTAAAATATTTAAATTTATTATGTTCTAATTGTTTCCATCTCCATATAAGCCAAAAACCTATCCATGTAACTATTAAAACAATAATTAAAATTGGTAAAAAATAATTATTACGATTAATATAAGGAGTATGCATAAGTAACCCTGTAAAAATACCAGGAAAAAAATATACAGGAGGCCAAAATAAACATCCTAAAATATTAGGTAAAATAAACTTTTTTAAAGGTAATTGTAACATACCTGATATAATAGGAACTAAAGGTCTAGTAGGTCCAATAAATCGACCAATAAAAATTGTGAGAAAACTGTAATAATATAAGGATTTTTTTATTTTTTTTAAAATAATAAAATGTTTTTTAAAAAAAAACAAATTATGTAACCAACTTTTAAACACACATCCTATATAAAAAGAAATCCAATCTCCTAACAAACAACCAATAAAACCAGATATCCAAGCAGGATAAAAACTAACTTTTTCTTGGCCTATAAGCGTTCCTAAAGCAGTCATTAAAACAATACCTGGCAATAATAAACCTACAAACGCAAAAGATTCTAGAAATGAAACGATGACAATAATAATTAAAGAATATTCTAATGATTGCGTTGTAAAATATGTTAACCAAGATTCCATGAATTATTCTACTTGTATTAAAAAATAGTTTTAAATTGATTAATAATTTAAATTAATATATAAAAATAATTAAATATTTTTAAAAATTATAGTTGATAACAATTTATATAAAAGCATTCTAAATTACAATTATTTTTTTTAAATTATTAATTTGTAGTAATAACATTATTATATAATAAACCAACAACATATCTATACTCAGTTATTTAACTACTACTATTAGTAACATATTTATTAAGTATAATAATATTTTACTATATTTTAATATAAAATATTTTAGAAATGTATTAATAATTTTTCAAAAAATTAATTAATATATTTTTTATATATAATAAATAAGCTTGGTATATAGAAAGTTAATGCAATATTTTAATAAAATATTTTATAATATGAAATATAATTGCAAATTATATTTATTTTATATTTCTAAAAAAAAATTGAATATATGACCTATTAACAACATATTTATAAAAATTAAATTTTTTTATTTCTATAATTATAATTAATATTATTAAAAAATTAATTCAATAAACAATTATAAATTTAATAAAAGTTAAATTTATTTATTTTTTAGAATTAGTTAACATTTTTTATAAATAACAATTGATATTATTATCATGTTATAAATAAATTTGTCATGAAATTGAAAAAATTATTATTTTAATGTTTAACAGTTATCATTAAAAATTTTCAAAAGCAATAATTTTACGTTCTAAATAAACATATAATTTAAAATTTACATACAATTTATTCATAGTAAGGAAAGTCATTAATATAAATAAAATATTTGATTTTATACTAGTATTTGTTAATATTAAACAATTAAATATATTATTAACGTTTTATTTATTGTACATTTAATAAACATATATAAAAAATTATTTTTAATACACATATATAAATGTACATTTTTTATAAAAAACAATATACGGAAACTATTTTTAATTGATTCACATTAAATATAAAGGTCACATTCCTCGTAAAAATTTTGGGCAAAATTTTCTTATAAATCAGTCTATAATTTTGAAAATAATTAAGATTATTAATCCTGCATATAAAGATATATTCATAGAAATTGGACCTGGATTAGGATCTTTAACTTGCCCATTTCTTCAATTAGTACAAAAATTGTTTGTAATAGAAATAGATTTAGATTTAATCAATAAATTAAAACATATTTGTTGTAATAAAAAAATATCATTTTTTAATAAAAATGTTCTTAACTTTAATTTCATAAATTTTTTTAATATTGTCAAGCAACCAATGCGAATATTTGGAAATTTACCGTATAATATATCTACGAAATTAATATTAAATTTAGTATTATATGAAAAAAATATATTTCAAGATATGCATTTTATGCTACAAAAAGAAGTAGCTGAACGTTTATTAGCAACAATTAATAATAAGTCGTATGGACGTTTAAGTGTAATTGTACAATATTTATGTAAGGTTAAGAAAATTATAGATGTTACCTCAGAATCTTTTTTTCCTATTCCTAAAGTTCAATCTTGTTTTATTCAACTAATTCCAAAACAAAAAAATAATATAACATTAAAAGAAATTGTTGTATTAAGTAAAATAACTAATCTAGCTTTTCAACAAAGAAGAAAAATGTTACGTCATAGTTTATCACAAATGTTTAGCGTAAACGATTTAATCCAATTAGAAATAAATCCAAGTTACCGAGCTGAGAATGTTTCTATTCAAAATTATCATAAATTAACACAATATTTTATTAATCATAACAATAATTAAATAAATTTTTTTATTTTAAATTACTACATTTAATAGTACAATGTGAATAATTATTTTTTAATAAAAAAAATAAATTTATTCAAAAAACAAAAGTAATACATATCATTGTATTAAGAAAAATATGAGAGAATGAATCAGATGAGTACTTATTTCATAGGTGATATTCATGGTTGTTATAAACAGTTGAGATTATTATTAGAAAAAGTTAAATTTAATTCTGTAAAGGATCAATTATGGATTACTGGAGATTTAGTAGCTAGAGGTCCTGAATCACTCCAAGTATTACGCTATATATCATCGTTAAAAAATTCAGCAAAAACAGTATTAGGTAATCATGATTTATATTTAATAAAATCTTATTTTACTAAAAATTATACAGAAGGTTATATATCTGAGTTATTCAAGGCTAAAGATATTGAACATTTGATTTATTGGTTAATAAAACAACCTTTACTAAGAATAAATTTAGAAAAAAAAATAATATTAGTCCATGCAGGAATTCCTCCTCAATGGAATGTTGAAACAGCTCAATCATGCATAAAAGAATTAGAATTAGAGTTCAATAACACTACTAATATTATTAATGTGTTAAACCTTGTAGAAACGAACGATCAAAGAATCATATGGAAAAAAAACTTAAATAAAAATGATAGACTAAAATTTAGTATTAATGCTTTAACTCGGATGAGATATTGTTTTTTAAATGGAGATTTAAATATGTTATATAAAGATTATCCAATTTCTGTTAAATTTAACGTAAAACCTTGGTTTTTAATAGCTAATAATATACCTAAAGACTTTTCAATTATTTTTGGACATTGGGCTTCCTTACAAGGGAAAAATACTCCTCAAAAATTTTTTGCACTCGATACCGGTTGCTCTTGGGGAGAACATTTAACTATTATAAGATGGGAAGACAAAAAAACATTTACACAACCGTTTTTATGTTAATTTAACTCAAATTAAATAATTAAATTTTTTTTATAAATGTTTTGTAAAGATCGAACATTAAAAGTTTTTATTTCATTAATAGCCATTAACGTCGCAAAAGCACCATTAATAGTGGTGTTAAAATACACTTTATAATGAATAGCAAAATAACATATTAATTGTGAAGATTTTTTGTTTGAAACAGTGTGGGATGAAATAGTATCCACTATATAATTATATTCTCCGTTTTTTAACCGGTCATATACGTTAGGACTACATTCATTAATTTTATTAACTATTCTAGAATATATTCCTGATTTTTTCAATATCATAGCTGTACCATACGTCGCATCTATTTTAAATCCAAATTTTTTAAGTTTAATTGCTAAATTAACAACATTTTTTTTATCATCATTATGTATGGATAACAATACTCGACCATTTTTTTTTATATTAGATTGAGCTGCTAATAAAGCTTTAGCAAACGCTTCTGAAAAATTCTTTCCTATACCCATAACTTCTCCAGTCGAACACATTTCTGGACCTAATATAGGATTAACATTTGGAAATTTATTAAAAGGTAAAATTGCTTCTTTAACAAAATAATAATAAGGTATAATTTCTTTAAAAATTTTTTGTTGTAGTAAACTAAATCCACACATTACTAATGCTGCTATTTTTGCTAAAGGTAATCCTATTGCTTTAGAAATAAAAGGAATAGTTCTAGATGCTCTTGGATTTACTTCAATAATATATATTACTTTATTTTTTATAGCAAATTGAACATTTATTAAACCTATAACTGATAACGCAAAAGCTAATTTTTTAACTTGAGATTTAATATTATTTTGAATATTTTGACTAATAGTGTATGCAGGGATAGAACAAGCTGAATCTCCAGAATGAATACCTGCTCCTTCAACATGTTCCATAATACCTCCAATAAAGACTTGCTTTCCATCGCAAATAGCATCAACGTCAATTTCAATAGCATTTGTAATATATTGGTCAATTAAGATTAATTGTTTTTGTTTATAGCATTCTAAATTTTTAAAGTAATCTTTTAAAGATCGATTATCGTAAATAATTTTCATAAATTGTCCTCCTAATACATAAGATGGCCTTATAATAATAGGGTAACCTATTGATGATATTTTTTCTAATGCTTCTTCAAAAGTAAAGACACTTGCATTTAACGGTTGGTTTAAACCTAATTTTTTAACTATTGCTTGAAATTTATCTCTATTTTCTGCTTTGTCTATCGAATGCGGCGATGTACCTATGATAGGCACTCCATATTTTTCAAGTTTATTAGATAGTTTTAAAGGAGTTTGTCCCCCATATTGAATAATAACACCTAATGGTTGTTCTATTTCAACAATATTTAAAATGTTTTCTAGTATTATAGGCTCAAAATATAAACGATCAGATATGTCGTAATCTGTAGATATAGTTTCTGGATTACAATTAATCATAATTGTTTCAAAACCATTTTCTCTTAGTGCTATCGAAGCATGTATACAACAATAATCAAATTCTATTCCTTGCCCAATTCTATTAGGTCCACTTCCTAATATAATAATTTTATTTTTATTGTTACTAGGTTTAGATTCGCATTCTTGTTCCCATGTAGAATACATATAAGAAGTTTTTGTAGGAAATTCTGCAGCACAAGTATCTATACGTTTATAAGTAGGTTGTAAATTAAACGATTGCCTTAATTCTCTAATCTTTTTTTCATTTGTATTAGTAAGTTCACCTAAACGACAATCTGAAAAACCTTTCCTTTTAAAATTTTTTAATGTAGTAAAACTAATTTTAGATAAATTAATTTTTTCAATACTTGTTTCCATAACGATTAACTCTAAAATTTGTGATAAAAACCATTTATCAATATATGTTAATTGATGTACTTCTTGAATAGACATACCACTTCTAAAAGCATCAGCAACATACCATATACGTTCAGGACCTGCTTCTTTTAACTCATATATAATTTTTCTTATTGCCTTTTCATTAAAATTAATTATTTTAGAATTTAACCCAGTTTTTCCAACTTCTAAACTACATATAGCTTTTTGAATTGATTCTTGAAAAGTCCTACCTATTCCCATTACTTCGCCTACTGATTTCATTTGAGTAGTTAACCTATCATTACATCCAGGAAATTTTTCAAAATTAAATCTAGGTATTTTAGTAACTATATAATCTATAGTTGGTTCAAATGCAGCAGGAATACAACTGTTTTTTGTAATATCATTTACTAGTTCATCTAACGTATAACCTATAGATAATTTAGCTACAATTTTAGCAATTGGAAAACCAGTAGCTTTAGATGCTAAAGCAGAAGATCGAGAAACTCTAGGATTCATTTCAATAACTACCATTTGTCCGTTTACAGGATTTATAGCAAACTGTACATTAGATCCTCCTGATTTAATACCAATTTCTTTAAGTACAGCAATAGAGGAATTCCTCATTAATTGATATTCTTTATCAGTTAAAGTTTGAGCAGGAGTAACAGTTATAGAATCTCCGGTATGTATTCCCATAGGATCTATATTTTCTATAGAACATACAATAATACAATTATCTTGAGTGTCTCTAATTACTTCCATTTCAAACTCTTTCCATCCTATTAAAAATTCATCAATTAATACTTGATGGTTAGAAGATAAAACAAAACCTCTTGTACAAATATTTTTAAATTCTTCAACATTGTATGCAATCCCACCACCAGATCCTCCCATAGTAAAAGATGGTCTAATGATACATGGTAAACCAATAATAGAAACAATTTTTAGAGCTTCTTGCATATTATTAGCAATGTCACATTTTGCAGTTTTTAAATTTATTTTTTTCATAGATTTTTGAAATAAATATCTGTCTTCTGCATTTTTAATAGCTTCTACTGTAACACCTATCATTTCTACATTAAATTTAGATAAAATACCTTTTTGATCCAACAATAATGCGCAATTTAATGCTGTTTGCCCTCCCATTGTAGGTAAAATAGCATTCGGTCGCTCTTTTTTAATAATTTCGTAAATTATTTTCCAATGTATTGGTTCAATATATGTAACATTAGCTATATCTGGATCAGTCATAATTGTAGCTGGGTTTGAATTTACAAGAATAATTTTATATCCTTCTTCTTTTAACGCTTTACAAGCTTGTGTACCAGAGTAATCAAATTCACATGCTTGTCCGATAACAATAGGTCCAGCACCTAAAATTAAAATCGATTTAATATCAGTTCTTTTTGGCATAATTAACAATCTCTTATAAAACGTAATTTTAATTATTTTGTTTAAATTGTATACACATGTTTATAAATTTATTAAACAATAATCTAGAATCATGGGGGCCAGGACTACTTTCTGGATGACCTTGGAAACTAAACGCAAACTTGTTTTTTAAAGATAATCCTTGTAAAGTACCATCAAATAACGATTTATGAGTAATTTGAATATTTTTTGGTAATGTTTTCAAATCTACAGTAAATCCATGATTTTGAGAAGTAATTATTACTTTATTTGTCAAAACATTTTTTACCGGATGGTTAGATCCATGATGCCCACATTTCATTTTTATTATTCTAGCTCCATTAGCTAATGCTAATAATTGATGTCCTAAACACACTCCAAACATAGGTATATTTTTTTCTAAAAATATTTTGATAGCATTAATAGCGTATACACAAGGTTTAGGATCTCCTGGACCATTAGAAAGAAATATTCCATCTGGCAACAATTTTAAAACACATTTAGCTCTTGTGTCAGCTGGGACAATAGTAAGATTGCATCCATAGCTGATTAGTAATTTTAAAATATTTCTTTTCACTCCAAAATCATAAACAACAATATGAATTTTTGAACTATCTTTTAATTGAAATATATTTGATGTATTAAATATTTTTTTCGGAAAATCATGTTTAATATGTTGATAAATAAATTTTGTTGATACTTCTTTTACTAAATCAAATCCTTGTGAACCATCAAAATTAAAAGCTTTTTTGTAAGCAGTATAATAATTTTCTTTATTCGAAGTATAAAGACATCCTTTTAAAGAACCTAATTTACGTAACATTCGTGTAAGTTTTCGAGTATCTATTTCAGTTATAGTAATTACATTATTATCTTTAAGATAATCTATAAAATTTTTCTGATTATTAAAATGATCAGAAGTTTCAGAAACATTTTTAATAATTAATCCTTTTATATATATTTTATCAGATTCCATATCTATTAAATTAGTTCCTGTATTTCCGATATGTGGATGAGTTAGAATAACAATTTGATTTAAATAAGAAGGATCTGTAATAATTTCTTGATAACCTGTCATTGCTGTATTGAAAACTATTTCTCCTACAACAGAACCTTCAATACCCAAAGATTCCCCATGAAATATAATACCATTTTCTAAAACTAATGTTGCTAAATTTCTCAAAATATTATTCCTCGAAATATATTTCGATATTAATACTAATGCTAATGTTAGTATTAATATGAACAAATATTTATATTTATAAATATAATATTATTAATGAGTTATATACTTTAATTATACATATAATTATTTCTAAAAAATTAGTAATACAATAGATTTGTATCTAACAGTATATTTATATATTATTGAATGTTTAAAACATGTTTCATATTAAATAATCCATTTTTTTGTGAAGGTAGCCATAATGCTGCTTTAATAACTCCTTTAATAAAAGATAAACGATTTATCGCTTTATGAGTAATAAGGACTTCTTCATCATTATTAGCAAACATAACAGTATGTTCTCCTATAATATTTCCGGCTCTAATTGAAGAAAATCCAATTTTTTTGTTAGGTCTAACTCCAACATTGCCTACTCTATGGTAAATAGAATTATTGTCTAATTCAATCTTCATAATTTTTGAAATAATTTTTCCCATTTCTATTGCTGTTCCAGAAGGAGCATCTACTTTGTTACGGTGATGAGATTCAATAATTTCAATATCTGAATTATTGCTCATAATACTAGTTACATCTTTTAATAAATTAAAAATTAGATTAATACCAATACTAAAATTAGACGATTGTATAATACTAATTTTTTTAGAAGCTAATTTAATAGTTTCATTTTCTATAGTATTAAAACCAGTTGTTCCAATAATTAAATGTTTATTATGTTGGACACAGTATTCAAGATATTTCATACTTGCAGATGGTTGACTAAAGTCAATTAATATATCAAATTTTTTGTTTTGATGTTTTAAAGAATCACAAATTATAAAATTTACATTTTTATTTTTAATACATAGTTGTTTACGAAAGTGCAATACACTACTTTTATTTTTTACAATAGCTAAAGATAAAATTATATTTTTTTTTTTAAGTATTTCTTTAATTAATAAACTACCCATGCGACCTAAAGCACCAGTAACTGCTATTTTTAAATTTTGATTATTCATTTTTATTCTTCAAGGTGATTAATGATGCAAAAAAATGTTTTAGACATCAAATAATGTTATTCGTATTTTTTTAAAGTTTTTAATTTTAATTGTTTGTTGCTAAATTTAAGTAAATTATAATAATTATTATAAATATCAATAATTATAAAAAATTATTTTTTAACATATTTACATTGTAAAAGTTTTTATTAGCCAATATTAATATTTTAATACTATTATTAAAATAATTATTTTAATAATAAAAAAAAACCTAAAAAAATGTTAAAATCAGCTACATTAAATGTTGGAAAATGATAGTTAAAACAATGAATATCGATAAAATCGATAACATATCCATTCTGCATTCGATCTATGAAATTACCTATTCCTCCTCCTAGTATAAACATATAAGCAATGTTAGTACTTATTTTTTTTTTAAATATATTATGAGTCGTAAACTGAATTATTATCAAAATTAAAATAGAAACAAAATTTATAATAAATAAATACCAACAATTTAATATATTGCAAGTATTAAATAATCCTAATATAATTCCATAATTGTTAGTACAATATAAATTTAAAAAACAAAATATATATTTTTTCTCATATAAATGTATATAATTTATTACCCAAATTTTAGTGAAATAGTCAAAAAGAATTATTATAAAAAATATTATATAATGTACACTCTTCATATATTTTATATTTATAAAAATAAACGTTTTTCTCCAATACCTAATACATTGCTAATACATCTATCACAAATTTTATGGGTATTATTAACACTTTTATTATCATTCATTATAGAATGCCAACATCTAGCACATTTTTCCTTATTAATTGATTTAATAACAATTTTTAAACAAAATGATATTTTACTTTTGTAAGCATTAGTAGGTGCTTTTTTATAATCTTGAATAATAACCTCAGAAGTTATAAAAATAAATTTTAATTCTGTTTGTAGATTTTTTAATTTTGTAGCTAAAGATGTATTTAAGTACAACGTTAAAGATGCATTAAGAGAATTTTTTATTAATTTATTTTTTCTAAATATTTCTAATACTTTATTCACTTCATTTTTAATTTGAATTAAATTATTCCAATCATTATAATGTAATAATTCTTCTTTTGAAAAATCAAATAATTGATCATACCATTCTTCTAAAAAAACATATTTACTATGTTGCCCCGGTATAAAATTCCATATCTCATCTGCAGTAAAAGATAATATAGGAGCTATCCAACGTACGAAAGCATTGATTATTAAGTATAAAGCAGTTTGACAACTCCTTCTAGCTAAACTATTACGTTTCGTAGTATAGAGTCTATCTTTAATTATATCTAAATAAAATGAACCCATTTCTATAGAACAAAATTGTACTAAACTATGTATTACTCCATGAAAATTATATGTATCGTATAGATGAATAATTTCATTTTGAAGTAACTTAGATTTTCCTACAATCCATTTATCTAACATGATCATGTTATCATTAGGTATGATATCTATATCAGGATTAAAATCACTTAAATTAGATAAAATGAATCTTGCTGTGTTTCTAATTTTTCTATACGTTTCGACTACTCGGTCTAAAATTATGCTAGATATAGCTATTTCTTTAAAATAATCAGTTGAAGCTACCCATAAACGTAATACATCTGCTCCAAATTTGTTTATAATATCATTGGGATTAATAATATTTCCGCGTGATTTCGACATTTTGAAACCTGATTTATCTACAGTAAACCCATGCGTTAGTATTTTTTGGTATGGAGCTATATAATTTGTTGCCATAGAAATAAGTAAAGAAGACATAAACCATCCACGATATTGATCAGAACCTTCAAGATATAAATCTGATTGTTTTTGATCAAATTTGGTATTTTTATAAATTGAATGAGCATCAACTGATCCTGATTCAAACCAAACATCTAAAATGTCTAAATTTTTAACATAATATTGTGCATCCTTTCCTAACATCGTATTTATATTTAAATCCCACCAAAATTCAATTCCTATTTTACTAACAGCGTTTGCTATTTGTTTCATAAAATAACAAGTATTAGGATGTATTTGTCCCGTAGATTTATGAACAAAAACGGGTATTGGAACTCCCCATATTCTTTGTCGAGATATACACCAATCAGGCCTATTAACTAACATTGATTGCAACCTTTCTTTTCCCCAATAAGGTTTCCATTGAATATTTTTTAACTCAATAATAGCGTCTTTTTTTAAATTATTATTTTCCATACTAATAAACCATTGAGGTGTAGCTCTAAAAAAAATAGGTTTTTTATGCCTCCAACAATGAGGATATTTATGTATTATTTTTTTAATTTTCATTAAAGTATTATTGTTATTGAGTATTTTAATAATAATCTTGTTAGATTCAAAAATATTTTTCCCTTGTATTAAAGGAATTTCTTGACATAAATGTTTTCCAAAACCATCAATTATATTCACAGGTTGAATATTATAATTTTTGCAAACTACAAAATCTTCTTCTCCATGGTCCGGAGCTGTATGAACTATTCCAGTTCCAGAGTCTAAATTAACATATTCACTAAATATGATAGGAACTGTAATATTTAATATTGGATGAAACACTTTTAGCAATTCTAATTCTTTACCTAGTATTTCTCCAAGTATTTTCCATTTATTAATTGCTAATTCTAACATAACTTTATTTACTAATTTTTTAGCTACAATAAATAAATAATCATTAGTAGCAATTAATTGATATTGAAAATCTTTATTAATAGATATAGCTCTATTAGCAGGTAAAGACCATGGAGTAGTAGTCCAAATTAACATATAGATATCTTTAACATAAAAATGTAAATTAAATTTTGACAAAATTTTACTTACATTTACAAATTTAAACTTAACAAATATTGAATCCGAATTTATTTGAAAATATTCTAATTCTGCTTCTGCTAATGATGAATGACATTCTATACACCATCGAACAGGTTTAAATTCTCTATAAACATATTTTTTTTGAATAATTTTAGATAATTTTAGTATAATATCGGATTCACTACTAAAATCCATAGTAAGATAAGAATGGTTCCAATTAGCTAATATACCTAATCGTACAAAATCTTTTTTTTGCTTAAGTACTTGTTTATAAGCATAATTTCTACACTTTTCACGAAATTTTTTATTCGACATTTTATTATTGTATTTACTAACAATTTTTTCTACTTTATGTTCAATAGGTAAACCATGGCAATCCCAAGTTGGAGTATATGGGGCATCATATCCTGATAAATTTTTTGATTTAATAATTATATCTTTTAATATTTTATTTAAAGCATGTCCTAAATGGATTTGTCCATTAGCATATGGAGGCCCATCATGTAATATAAAATTTTTATTTTTTGATTTTTTTATACGAATTAATTCGTATAAATTATCAGTATTCCATTTTTTTAACGTAATAAGTTCATTTTCAGACAAATTTCCGCGCATTAAAAATTTAGTATATGGGAGATTTAAAGTTTTTCTATAATCAATCATTAGTTACTCTATAGTTAATTAGTTATTATTTTACTATTGTTTTAATAAAATGTTTAAAATTTATTTTTTTTACATATTAATAACTTTAAAATTACAGTTATCAATATAGAAAATTAATTACTTATGTAGTAGTATAAATATTATCTTTCAATTACATTTTTAATATTAATGTCTATTAATTCAATATTTAATATATTCTAAAATGTTTCTACATACATTAATATTTTTTTAAATTTATATTTTTAAATGTTATTAATATTTATTAAATGAGTTAACATTAGTATAATGACAAACTAATACTATCAATAATATTAATTTATGTTGTTAAGGAACAATTTGATATGTAAATTACTTGTATTTTAATGATTTTTTAAAGTATTTTTTTATTAAATCAAATCATTTTTTTGAAATAGCTTAATTAACTAAATTTATATAATATTTTTTGTTAATAACTATTAATAGATGATTATTGAATGTTCACTTATATTAATATATATAATAATAACAATTGAGAACTAATAATTCATATAAATACATATAAATTATATACAATACTATCATAGTTAACATAATGTTCGTAACAACAATAAATATTAAAAAATAAAATTTTTCGACATTTGATAAATATTCGTAAAAAACTAATTAATAATTATAGTTAAAGGAAGCATACGTATATGGCCAATATAAAATCGTCTAAAAAACATATTAAAACATCAAAAAAACGTAAAATACAAAATACTAGCAAACGATCTACAATTAAAACTTTTATAAAAAAAGTGCGAAATTCTATAAATAATAATAATAAAATAGAAGCATTACATTTTTTCAAAATATTTCAATCACTTATAGATAAACATATAACTAAAGGATTAATGCATAAAAATAAAGGATCAAGGTATAAATCTTCCTTAAATACACAAATAATGCAATTAAAATAAGCATCATATATTTAGTAATAGTATTAAATAACAAAACACAAATTATTATGTACTTTTTTTATAAAGTATTGCCTCCGTTCTTTATTAAGTAGATATGCTTTGGAAGCAATACTTTAAATATTACATTGTATATCGTGTTAAATCATCAAAAAATTTTTTAACTCCATCAAAAAATCTTTTAGATTTAGGAGTATTTTTTTCACCTTTAAATCCATTAAAACTTTTTTCTAATTCATTTAATAGAAGTTTTTGTTGATCATTCAAATTAACCGGAGTTTCTACAATTACTCGACATAATAAATCTCCTGTATATCTGTTACGTACAGATTTTACTCCTTTATTACGAATTTTAAACAATTTTCCTGATTGTGTTTCAGGAGGAATTTTAAGTTTAATTTTTCCATTTAATGTAGGAACTTCAATTTCCCCTCCTAAAGCAGCCATTGAAAAATTTATAGGAACTTCACAATATAAATTATTTTCTTCACGTTCAAAAATAGGATGTTTAATTACTGTTATTTGAACATATAAGTCACCTGAAGGAGCATTACGTTCACCCGCCTCTCCTTCATTTTGTAATCGAATTCTATCATCAGTATCTACTCCTGGAGGAATTTTAACTGATAAAATTTTAATTTGTTTTGTTCTTCCATTTCCCTTACAAGAACGACATGGATGAGCAATAAAATATCCTTTACCATAACAATTAGGACACGTTTGTTGAACAGTAAAAAATCCTTTTCTTGTGTGTATTTTACCTTTTCCACGACAAGTAGTACAATTTTTAGTTTTAGTAGTAGCATTAGAACCACTACCAAAACAAGTATTACATTTCTGATAAGTAGAAATTTTTATCTCTTTAACTATTCCTCTAACAGCTTCTTCTAACGTTAAATTAATATTATATTGTAAATCAGAACCTCGAACATTTTGACTTTTACTATTATTTCCAAAAATATCTCCAAACACTTCTCCAAAGATATCACCAAAATCTGTTGCATTAGTGAAACTTCCACTAAAAGAATTACTAGTAGCATTAGAATCAAAAGCTGAATGCCCATATTGATCATACGCTGCTTTTTTTTGAGAATCAGTTAAAATTTCATATGCTTCTTTTACTTCTTTAAATTTATCTTCTGCTTGTTTATCCCCTTGGTTGCGATCAGGGTGATATTTTATAGCTAGACGTTTATAAGCTTTCTTTATTTCTCTTTCACTTGCTGATTTCTGAATACCTAAAGTTTGATAATAATCTCTTTTCGCCATTCTTATCTTTCCTACTTTTACATGAATACACGGGTTCAGACAAACCCTGATACCCGTGTAATAATTTATTGGCGGCCTTTTGAAAATACATAATGATCTAATAATAATAACTATAACAATACTACTCTTTAGAATTTTTGACTTCTTCAAATTCAGCGTCTACAATATTATCTTCTTTTTTCACAGTAGATGATTTGTTTGTTTCATTTGTTGTGTTATTAGTTTCTTGATCCTTAAACTTCATAAGTTTAGAAGAAAGTTTAAGTACTAATTGTATTTTGTTTTCTATTTCTGATTTATTCTCACCTTGCAAAGATACATTTAATTCACTTAACGCTGATTCTATTTCATTTTTATCTTGTAGTTCAAGTTTATTCCCAAATTTTGTTAATTCCTTTTTGGTATTATGAGAAATTTGATCCCCTTGATTTCGTATTTGTACTAATTCTTCAAATTTTTTATCAGAAATTTCATTTTCTTTTGCATCTTGTATCATTTTTTTAATTTCATTTTCATCTAAACCAGAAGATGCTTTAATAGTAATTTTTTGTTCTTTATTCGTATTTTTATCTTTAGCTGATACATGTAAAATACCATCAGAATCTATATCAAAAGTCACTTCTATTTGGGGTATACCTCTAGGTGCAGGTTGAATTCCATCCAAATTAAATTGACCTAATGATTTATTATCTTTAGATCGTTTACGTTCACCTTGCAGTATATGAATAGTAACTGCAGATTGATTATCTTCTGCAGTAGAAAATACTTGACTATGTTTTGTAGGCACAGTAGTATTTTTACTAATAAGAGGGGTCATAATACTACCCATGGTTTCAATACCAAGAGATAAAGGAGTGACATCTAGCAATAAAACATCTTTCACTTCTCCAGATAATACACCTCCTTGTACCGCTGCTCCTACTGCTACAGCTTCATCTGGATTTACATCTTTTCTAGGATCTTTACCAAAAAAATTAGCTACTTTTTTTTGTACTAAAGGCATACGTGTTTGGCCGCCTACTAATATGATATCATCAATATCGGATGCAGATAATTTAGCATCTTTTAATGCTACTTTAAGCGGACTAATAGATTTATTGACTAAATCTTCTACTAATGACTCTAGTTTAGACCTAGTTACTTTAATATTCAAATGTTTGGGACCACTTGCATCAGCAGTAATATAAGGTAAATTTACATCTGTTTGTTGTGCAGAAGAAAGTTCTATTTTTGATTTTTCTGACGCTTCTTTTAAACGTTGCATAGCAAGAGGATCATTTTTTAAATTTATACCTTGTTCTTTTCTAAATTCAGAAACTAAATAATTAATTAATCTACTATCAAAATCTTCCCCTCCAAGATGAGTATCACCGTTAGTTGCTAATACTTCAAATGTTTTTTCTTTATCAACATCATCTATTTCTATAATAGAAATATCAAAGGTTCCACCACCCAAATCATACACTGCTATAGTTCTATTACCTTTACTTTTATCTAACCCATAAGCTAAAGCTGCAGCAGTAGGTTCATTAATAATTCTTTTTACTGTTAAACCAGCAATTTTCCCAGCATCTTTTGTTGCTTGTCGTTGAGTATCATTAAAATAAGCAGGAACGGTAATCACTGCTTCTGTAACAGATTCTCCTAAATAATCTTCTGCAGTTTTTTTCATTTTTTTTAAAACTTCAGCAGATATTTGTGGAGGCGCTATTTTTTGATTTTTAACGTCAATCCAAGCATCACCATTAGAAGATTTCACAATTTTATAAGGCATAATTGCGATATCTCTTTGAACTTCTTCGTCTTGAAATTTTCTACCTATCAAACGTTTAATAGCAAATAAAGTATTTTGAGGATTAGTAATAGCCTGTCGTTTAGCAGGTTGGCCAACTAATGTTTCTCCTTCTTTAGTATAAGCTATAATGGAAGGTGTCGTTCTATCGCCTTCAGAATTTTCTAAAACTCGAGCTTTATTGTTGTCCATTACGGCAACACAAGAATTAGTGGTCCCTAAATCAATACCTATTATTTTACCCATGAAGTTCTCCATTAATTAAATTTTTATGTACCTTCTCAAAAAACATCTATTTTAGCTAATTTTAAAAAGATTTTTTTAAAAAAAATAGTCCATCTAACACACTTATACATCAACTCATTTCCTCTGCTAGAGCTAGTGGTAGCGACAGCTAATAAAAAGAAGTTTTTTTCCCGACAACCTAAATAGAAGGAGTTCTTTCGTATATTTCTCAAGCAAAGACTCAGACCTTCTTATTTCCCAATTGGGTTTTTGTTTCAGTCTCGACTGCCAGTTGCCATCAGAGGTTGGGTTTGTTTTCGGTTATGATCTTTTATTGCTATGATTCAAATAAAACGTCTCGAATATTCATTATATTGGGGTCATTTTAAAAAATCTCAAGGGTTAATGTAAAAAAATATTAAAAATTTTTCTTTTTGTATGAAAAGAAATAGAGGATATTTATTCTTATATGATGAGCTAAGGTACTCTGTTTTAAGATTGAAAATTAATCTTTTAAGTGTATCTATAGCCTATAGGAATAGAACAAAAAAAATACTAAATTGAAATCTCGGCGATAGTGCTGTCAGAATAGACGGAAATATAAAAGGTTACAGTTAATCATAGAATTTTTTCATTTAATATTTCGTATATATACGTAAAAAAATTTGCTTTGTTAAAATTAATTGTAAAAAATTTATTGTCTACTTCTTATCTTAATTTTTACTGTAGAAACTTATGTATTATGTTTATTTTTTTAAAAAATGTTAGTTATTTTAAAAAAAGTATTTAAAAATTTCATGTCTAAATGGAAATTAAAGTAATTATATCGTTAGTAGTGTGTGCTAAAGTACATTAAATTAATTAATTTGTTATTGTTAAATTTCATTAGTTTTAGTATTTTTGTTTACTTAATATAATTTATAGGTGGATTATACAATTTATGAACAATTTAGAAACCAGTACTCAATATATGTTAGAATATTATACTCTTGGTGTCTTTTTTTTATTTTCTATGTGTTTATGTGTAGGGATGTTAGTTATAAGTTATACGTTAGGTGGAAAATCTTACGGTAGATTTAAAAATGTTCCATTTGAATCAGGAATAATTTCAGTTGGAGACACCAATCTAAAATTTTCTATACATTTTTATTTAATGGGAATGTTTTTTTTAATATTTGATGTAGAATCAATATATATATATATTTGGTCTATCAGTTATTATAAATTAGGGTGGTTAGTATTTTCAGAAATGTTTATGTTTATTTTTTCATTATTACTTGGTTTATTTTATTTAAGTCGGATAGGATCTTTAGATTGGGTTGATAAAAAATTAACTTAATATTTTTCGGGAAATTACTGTTTAATATTATTTTTAGTATTATTACTAGTAACAAATATTTTATATTTTGCTAAAGTGTTTTGATTTAATTTATACACAAAAATATTTAAATATTAAATTATAGAGTATTGTAGATGAAATATACGTTAACTAAAATTCATAATAACAATTATATTAATAGTTTACCAAATAAAGACAATCAAGTAGTCGATCCTTTAAAAGTATTGTTTAAAAAAAATGTATTTTTAGGTACATTAAAAAAAATGGCACATTGCTTAGTAAACTGGGGTAGAAAGAATTCTTTGTGGCCTTATAATTTTGGTTTATCTTGTTGTTATGTAGAAATGGTAACTGCATTTACAGCAGTTCATGATGTTGCAAGATTTGGTTCAGAAGTATTGAGAGCCTCTCCACGACAAGCTGATTTTATGGTTATAGCAGGAACTCCTTTTATTAAAATGGTTCCAGTAATTAAGAGACTATATGATCAAATGCTAGAACCCAAATGGGTGATTTCTATGGGAGCCTGCGCTAATTCTGGGGGTATGTATGATATATATTCTGTTGTACAAGGAGTAGATAAATTTCTTCCAGTAGATGTTTACATTCCAGGGTGCCCTCCTAGACCAGAAGCGTATATACAAGCTTTGCAATTATTACAAAATTCAATTCATCATGAAAGAAGACCTTTATCTTGGATAGTAGGAGATCAAGGTATTTATAAGGCTAATTTACAATCTCAAAAAGAATTAAAAAAACATAGTAGATTTATTCAAAAAAATTTTTCTACAGGAGAAAAAATTTAATTTCTGTTTTTATTATGAAATAAATATTCTAATATTATTAAATTACTTTTTATTACAATATTGATTGTATTGATAAAATCTATTGGAATGAAATATTACCAATATCGTTATTAACAATAGGTATGTAGATAATGTTGATATCAGAAAAAATTAGTAATAAAAAACATTTAGATGATCCGTTAATTCAGGAATTATTTCTAAAATTTAAAGAGAATAATTTTTTTATTCAATCTACTCGTATTGGATTTCCAGTACTTTGGATTAATCGTGACATATTATTATCAGTAATTATTTTTTTACAACAATTAAAAAATCCTTACAATATGTTATTTGACTTACATGGTATAGATGAACGTTTGAGATTACATCGTTCTAAATTACCTAAAGCTGATTTTTCAGTATTTTATCATTTAATATCTTTAAATAGAAATAAGGATGTATTATTAAAAGTGTTTTTAAGTAATAATGATTTAAGGTTGCCAACTATTACTAATATTTTTCCAAATGCAAATTGGTATGAGTGTGAAACATGGGAAATGTTTGGTATTGTTTTTACAAATCATCCATACTTAAGGCATATCATTATGCCTAAATGGTGGGAAGGTTTTCCTTTAAGAAAAGATTATCCAGCTAGAGCTACGGAGTTTGATCCATATATTTTAACTAAAACCAAAGAAGATTCAGAGATGGAATCTTTAAAGTTTAAACCAGAATTATGGGGTATGAAAAAAAAAGGATTAAATTCGGATTATATGTTTTTAAATTTAGGACCGAATCATCCGTCTTCTCATGGAGTTTTTAGAATAATTTTACAATTAGATGGTGATAAAATTGTAGATTGTGTACCTGATATTGGATATCATCATCGGGGAGCAGAAAAGATGGCAGAGCGTCAATCTTGGCATAGTTTTATACCTTATACTGATCGTATAGAATATTTAGGTGGATGTGTTAATGAAATGCCTTATATTTTAGCGGTAGAAAAATTGGCAGGTATATTAGTTTCTGAGAGAATTAAATTTATTCGAGTAATGTTGTCAGAATTATTTAGAATTAATAGTCATTTATTGTATATTTCTACTTTTATTCAAGATTTAGGATTAATGACTCCTGTTTTTTTAGCTTTTACAGATCGTCAAAAAATTTACGATTTAATTGAAGCAATTACTGGTGCTAGAATGCATCCAGCATGGTTTCGTATAGGCGGATTAGCTCATGATTTACCTAAAGGATGGAATATTTTGTTAAAAAAGTTATTAAAATGGCTTCCAAAGCGTTTAAAATTATACACAAAAGTAGCTTTAAGAAATAGTATTCTAGTTAGTCGTTCTAAAGGTGTAGCAATATATTCTGCAAAAGAGGCTTTGAATTGGGGTGTTACAGGTGCAGGCTTAAGGGCTACTGGAATAAATTTTGATATTAGAAAATCTAGACCTTATTCAGGTTATGAACATTTTACATTTGATGTTCCAATAGGAAATGGTGTTAGTGATGCTTATTCTAGAGTAATGTTAAAAGTAGAAGAAATATATCAAAGTTTGTCTATTCTCGACCAATGTTTAAACCATATGCCAGAAGGACCTTTTAAGATTGATCACCCTTTAACTACTCCCCCACCTAAAGAGTGTGTATTAAACCATATTGAAAGTATGATTCATCATTTTCTACAAGTTTCTTGGGGGCCTGTAATGCCTTGTAATGAATCTTTTCAAATGATAGAAGGTACTAAAGGAGTTAATAGTTATTATTTAACTAGTGACGGTGGCACTATGAGCTATAGAACTAGAATTAGAACGCCTAGTTTTCCACATTTACAACAAATACCTTATGTTATTAAAGGTAGTTTAATATCAGATTTAATTGTGTATTTAGGCAGTATTGATTTTGTAATGTCAGATGTAGATAGATAATTAATTTAACTTTATAAAATATATATAAAAAATGTAATATTTATGCTAACTAATAAAGAACGAATGTTAATAGAATGTAAAAAAAAATCTTATGCTAATTCTAAAGCAGCTTCAATTGAAGCATTAAAAATTGTTCAAAGAAGAATAGGATGGGTTCCTAAACAGGCTATTATTGATATATCAGAAATTTTGAAAGTGTCAATTTCTGAAATAGAAAGTATAGCTACTTTTTACAATCAAATTTTTAGAAAACCTGTTGGTAAAAACATTATACGATACTGTGATAGCGTTGTGTGTTACGTAATGGGTTATGAAAAAATTAAAAAAGTTTTAATAGATACATTAGGAATTACAATAGGAGAGACTACTGTTGATAATCAATTTACTTTATTGCCTGTATGTTGTTTAGGTAATTGTGATAAAGCTCCGACTATTATGATAAATCAAAATATTTATTCAAATGTATCTGATGTATCTATAATAAATTTACTGGAATCTTACAAATGAAAAAACAAATTGTACAAGAAGAAACACATCCATTAACTTGGAGGATCAGAAATAATTCTAAAACTGTGTGGATTCAGGAGTATAAAAATAAATTAGGATATATAGCATTAAAAAATACTTTAAAAGATATGTCACCTAAAGATGTTGTAAATGTTGTTCGAAGATCAGAACTTAGAGGTAGAGGAGGAGGTGGTTTTTGTACAGGGATTAAATGGGAATTAATATTAAACAATAAAAATAATGATATTTGTTATTTAATATGCAATGCTGATGAAATGGAACCTGGAACGTATAAAGATAGGTTTTTAATGGAGCGGATTCCTCATTTATTAATTGAAGGTATAATTTTAAGCTCCTTTGCTTTAGGAGCATCTTGTAGTTACATTTTTTTAAGAGGGGAATATGTTGAATCAGAATATATTTTAGAAAAAGCTATTTTAGAAAGTAGGAACTCAGGTTATATAGGTAAAAATATTCTTGGAAGTGGTTTTGACTTAGAAGTTTATATACATACAGGTGCAGGTCGTTATATTTGCGGAGAAGAAACTGCGTTAATAAATTCTTTAGAAGGTAAAAGAGCAAATCCTAGATTCAAGCCACCTTTTCCAGGTATTTCTGGTTTATGGGGTAAACCTACTTGCGTAAACAATGTTGAAACTTTATCTAATATACCAGGAATTATGTTATATGGAGTTGATTGGTATAAAAAGTTGTCTTATAGTAATGATACTGGTACAAAATTAATGGGGTTTTCTGGTAGAGTAAATAATCCTGGTGTATGGGAAGTACCTTTTGGAATAACTGCAAGAGAAATTTTAGAAAAGTATGCTGGAGGAATGCAAGATGGATTTACTTTTAAAGCTTGGCAACCTGGAGGCGCAAGTACTGATTTTTTAACTTTTAATGAAATAGATACACCTATGGATTTTGAGAATATACAAAAAGTAGGTAGTCGTTTAGGTACTGGTTTAGCAATGGTAGTTGATGATTCTATTAATATGGTATCCCTTGTATTAAATATTGAACGTTTTTTTTCTAGAGAATCGTGTGGATGGTGTACTCCTTGTCGTGAAGGATTACCTTGGATTGTAAAAATATTGGAAGATATAGTGCAAGGTATAGGACGATCTGGAGATATTGAAATATTAGAAGAACTATGCAGTAATCTTAGCTCTGGTAAAGCATTTTGTGCACACGCACCAGGTGCTATAGAGCCATTACAAAGTGCTATTAAATATTTTAGAAAAGATTTTGAATTAGGCATTAACGTGAATATAAAAAATCGTTTAGATATTGTTTCTGGTATTCAGTGTAATTTTATAACAGGTTAATATTTTACAACTTAATTTTTAATAAAAAATTCAGTTACTGTAACATAATAATAATATTATTGTTATTTTAAATATTTTATTTATTCTTTTGGAAGTATATTTAATATGACTATTATTTATATAGATAATAAAAAATATGAAGTAGATGATTTAAAAAATGTACTGCATAATTGTTTATTATTAGGTAAAGATATTCCTTATTTTTGTTGGCATCCATTGTTAGGTAGTGTAGGTTCTTGTCGTCAATGTGCTATTAAATTATATAGTAATAAAAATGATAAAGTAGGTCGTGTAGTAATGGCGTGTATGACACCTTCAAAAGATGGAATTAAAGTGTCTATTCAAGATAAGGATGTACAAAAATTTAGGAGAAGTATAATAGAATTATTAATGTTAAATCATCCCCATGATTGTCCAGTATGTGCAGAGGGCGGTAGTTGTCATTTACAGGATATGACTGTAATGGCTGGTCATTTGTATCGGAGGTATCGTTTTCCCAAAAGAATTTATAAAAACCAATATTTGGGGCCTTTTATTTCACATGAAATGAATCGTTGTATACATTGTTATCGTTGCGTAAGATATTATAAAGATTATGCTCAAGGTACAGATTTTAACGTATACGGTATATCGAACAACATTTATTTTGGGCGTGTGGAAGATGGTATTTTAGAAAATGAACATTCTGGTAATTTAATAGAACTTTGTCCTACGGGAGTTTTTACTGATAAAACAAGTTTAAAAAATTATAATAGAAAATGGGACTTGCAGTATGCTCCAAGTATATGTCATTTTTGTAGTATAGGTTGTAATATTATTGTTGGAGAACGATATGGTAAGGTACAGAAAATAGAAAATAGATTTAATCCTCAAGTTAATCATTATTTTATTTGTGATAAAGGACGTTTTGGATATGGTTTTAATCACAGAGATTCAAGACCTTATAAACCTAAATATTTTACTAGTAATTCGTATAAAAATTTAACAACAAATGAAGCAATACGACTTGCTCAGAATGTTTTGAAAAAATCGAGTAAAATTATAGGTATTGGTTCTTCAAGGGCTAGTATAGAAAGTAATTATGCTTTATTAAAACTAGTTGGTAGTAAAAATTTTTCGTCAGGAATGTTACAAGATGAACAACTTTGTATGAATTACATAGTAAGTGTTTTAAACAGCAAAGAATTTCATATTCCTACGTTATATGAAATAGAAAACAATTACGATGTAGCTTTAGTCGTTGGAGAAGATTTAACTATGAATTCTCCTAGAATGGCTTTGTCTCTAAGACAAATGATTAAAAGAGTAAATAATGATGAAATTATTAATAAAAATATTGATCAATGGAACCATTTAGCTATTTTAAATATTGCGCAAAATAAAAAAAACATACTATATAACATTAATACAAATAGTACTAAATTAGATGAATTATCTAGTTGGAATTATATTACTTCTATTCCAAATCAAGTAAAATTTTTTTTAGAATTAATAAATCAAATGAACAATCAATCGATTTCTAATGATTTTTGCGATCCATTTTTAACAAAAAAAGTTTTAGAAATTGCTGAAGTATTATTAAATTCTAAAAGACCATTAATTATTTGTGGTTCACATTCTAGGAATGTTAATTTATTAAAATCTGTAGTTAAGGTAGCAACAATAATAAAAAAAATGAATGCAGAATCAGAAATAGGTGTTGTTTTATTATCAGATAACGCTAATAGTATGGGGGTGTCTTTAATTTCAAGTATTTCTATTGAAAAATCTTTAAGTATTTTTGAAAAAACTAAGAATAGTGTTTTAATCATAGTAGAAAACGATTTATATAGAATGTTTTCTACTGCAAAATTAAAAACTATTTTTAATAATAATAAAACTGTAATAGTTTTAGATCATCAAAATACTATGAGTATGATAAAAGGTAGCTTGACGTTTCCTAGTACTAGTTTTTTTGAAAGTTCAGGTACAATAGTAAATTATGAAGGCAGAGCACAAAGGTTTTTTAAAGTTTATGATCCTAACGTATATCAGAAAGATATATCTGTTATGGATAGTTGGAGATGGTTGAAGTTAATAGGAAAAAATTACTATATTACAAATAATACTTGGAACAATTTAGATGATATAATAAATGATTATGCAAATAATATTGATCAATTTAGAAACATTCGAAAGGCAGCTCCAAATTCTTATTTTCGTATTATTAATCAAAAAATTCCTCGGTTACCTAATCGAAATAGTGGACGAACAGCATTGATGTCACATATAAATGTTCATGAGATTAAACAACCGACAGACGTAGATTCAATGTTTGCATTTTCAATGGAAGGATTTCCTAATTTTTATAAATATTCTTCTCATATTCCATTTATTTGGATGCCTGGTTGGAACTCACCTCAAGCATGGAATAAGTTAAATAGTACAAAAAATTTGAGATGTTTTAACAATGACTTAGGAATACAATTATTTGATAAAAAATATATTGCACCTAATGTTGATTGTAAAATTGACCAAAAAAAAGTTTACGAACGTGATGGATTGCGAATAATAATTTATTATTTATTTTTTGGTAGTGAAGAAATAACTCAATATTCTTCATTAATTAAGACTTTAATTCCTAAAACGATAGGTTTAATTAGCTTTGAGGATTCAAAAAGGTTGCAATTAAAGCATAATGCCCAAGTACAATTTAATTGTTTTGGAAGTTTGTTTTCTATTAAATTAAAGATATCTAATAATTTTCCAGTAGGTTATATAGGTTTACCTTTGGGTAAAATAGGGATGCCTTTAAGTTTATTAGGCCAAGCAATTAATTTTTTAAAGGAAGCGTTATGACTATTATTTCTTTAATTCATACTTATAGATTATTATATATTTTTTTAAAAGTTCTTTTTGTTGTTTTAGTTTTAGTAATGTTAGGTGCAATGACTAGTTTATTGGAAAGAAAATTGTTAGGTTATTTTCAAAATCGTTGTGGTCCTAATAGAGTAGGTTGGCAAGGTACATTACAGGTTTTAGCTGATATGATAAAAATATTTTTTAAAGAAGATTGGATTCCTCCTTTTAGTAAAAAGTTTATTTTTATGTTATCTCCAGTTATTACTTTTATTTCTTTTTTATTAGTTTTTATAATTATTCCATTTACTAAAAATTTTTTAGTTATTAATTTGAAAATAGGAATTTTATTTTTTTTAATGATGGTGGGTTTGTCAATTTACGCAGTATTATTAGCTGGTTGGTCTAGTAATAATAAATATGCATTATTAGGAGCTATTCGAGCATCTGCTCAAACATTGAGTTATGAAGTTTTTTTAGGGTTGTCATTAATGGGAGTCGTAGCAAGAGCTAAGTCTTTTAATGTCTATGATATTATCAATAGTCAACATTATTTGTGGAATGTTGTTCCTCAATTTTTGGGGTTTATAACATTTCTAATATCTTCCATAGCAGTGTGTCATAGGCACCCTTTTGATCAACCGGAATCTGAACAAGAACTTTCTGACGGTTATCATATTGAATATTCTAGTATGAAATTTGGGTTATTTTTTATAGCTGAATATATAGCAATTATTATAATTTCATTGTTAGCTGTAGACTTATTTTTTGGAGGATGGAGGGGGCCTTATTTTTATCCAATTGTATGGTATATAATTAAAGTTGTTTGTTTTGTTTTTGTATTTATTTTAATTAGAGCGTCTTTACCTAGACCTCGTTATGATCAAATAATGAGTTTTGCTTGGAAAGTTTGTTTACCTTTAACGTTATTAAATTTATTAATAACAATTGGTATTTTGTTATATCAAGGAATGTAAATATGTTTTTTAAAAAAATTTTTATTGGAATTACAACGCAAGTTAGAAGTATTTTTTTAATAATTTTAAATTTGTTTGCTAAAAGTGAAACAAAAATGTATCCGGAGGAACCTGTACTATTACCTCCTCGATATAAAGGTCGTATAATTTTAACATTAGACTCTACAGGAAATGAACGTTGTGTTGCTTGTGGTTTATGTTCTGCAGTTTGTCCTGCTAGCTGTATATCTTTAGAAAAAACGGAATTAAATGGAAGATGGTATGCTAAGTTTTTTCGCATTAATTTTTCTCGTTGTATTTTTTGTGGTTTATGTGAGGAAGCATGTCCAACAACTGCTATTCAATTAGTACCTGATTTTGAATTATCTGAATATAAAAGAAAAGATTTAGTTTATGAAAAATCAGATTTGTTAATTTCAGGGCCTGGTAAATACCCAGATTATAACTTTTATGAACGGTCAGGTATTAATATTGAAAGTAGTAGTAAAGGTAAATTATATAAAAAATTTAAAAAAGTGGATGTTAAAACAATATTACCTTAAGGAATTTATATGCTGTATTTGTTTTACTTTTTTGGTATTATATCTATTATCTCAACAACGTTAGTAATTATTCAAAATAGACCTATGTATGCTTTATTATATTTGATAATTTCTTTCTTATCTATTACAGGTATATTCTTTTTATTAGGGTCTTTTTTTGCCGCTGCTTTAGAGATAATTATATATACTGGAGCTATAATGTTGCTTTTTGTATTTGTAATTATGTTATTGAACTTTAAAAATAAATTAATTACACAAAAAATTAAATGGATTCAATTTGTTTGTTGGGGAAGAGGTTTGTATCTATTCATAACTTTTGTTGTTGTAATGGTGTATATACTTTCTTCTACAGAGAATAAATACAATTTATTAAATATTGTTATTGATACTAAAACAGTTGGAATTGATTTATTTAATAGTTATTCTTTAATTGTTGAAATGTCTTCAATGTTATTGCTAGCAGGGTTAGTTGTAGTTTTTCATTTAGGGCAATAGCTTATTATTGAATAACACAATTTTTTTTGCTAATAATAAATTGTTAAAATTATTAAAATTAAAAAATCAGGAAACTTTATGATTCCACTATTTCACGGATTAGCTTTATCAATTATATTATTTGCGTTAGGAATAATAGGAATTATAATACGACGTAATTTGTTTTTTATTTTAATTAGTATAGAGATTATAACAAATGCTATGTCATTATTTTTTATATTGGTAGGTAATTATTTTAGACATTCTTTTGGTCAAATAATGTATATGTTTATCATAACTGCAACAGCTGTAGAAGTAAGTGTATCTTTATCTTTATTGCTTCAATTATATAAGTTTCATAAAACGTTGAATGTAGACTGTTTAAGTGAGATAAAAAAATGAGTATTATTTATTTAACTATTTTTTTTCCATTAGCAGGTTTTATATTGTTAACAATTTTAAATACTTGGATTTCTAGAAAGTTTTCTTGCATTATAGGTGTGAGTACAATATTTATTGCGTTATTGTCAGTTATTTATATAAATAAAATATTGTTTAGTAGATATAATTTTTGTATAGAGCAGAAATTATTTAATTGGATTAATTTAGGGCAGTTAAATATTAGTTTAAGTATTTTAATAGATCAATTATCTCTAACAATGCTAACTATGGTAATAGCAATAGGATTCATAATACATCTTTTTTCTTGCTGGTATATTAAAGAAAAAATATCATTTTTTTTTGCTTATACAAATTTATTTATTTTTAGTATGACAATTTTAATATTATCTAGTAATTTTGTATTAATGTATTTAGGGTGGGAAGGTGTAGGAATTTGTTCGTATTTACTAATTGGTTTTTATAATAAAAAGTTAACTAATGGTTTATCGGCTATGAAAGCATTTTTATTTGCTAAAATTAGTGACATATTTTTAATAATAGGTATTTTATTTATTTATGTTACATTTAGTTCATTTAATTTTAAAACATTAGAAATGTTAGTAAATTATAAATACATTGTATATGATACAACGATAATTAACGTTATTACAATATTGTTATTATTAAGTGCTATGTCTAAATCAGCACAAATTTCTTTACATACTTGGTTAATTGACGCAATGGTTGGACCTACTCCTGTATCAGCTTTGATACATGCGGCTACAATGGTTACTGTTGGTGTTTATTTAATTGCTAGAAATTATTATTTTTTTGTGTTAAATCCAAATATTTTAGTTGTAATATCTTTAATTGGACTTTTAACATTGATTATGGCTAGTTGTTTAGCTTTAATACAAAACAACATAAAAAAAATATTAGCTTATTCTACAATTAGTCAAATTGGGTATATGTTTTTAGGATTAGGTGTTCAGGCATGGAGTGCTTCAATTATACATTTATTAGTGCACGCAGTTTTTAAAGCATTACTTTTCTTGTCTGCTGGTTCAGTGATTGTTTCTTCTAGTAATGAACAAAATATTTTTAAAATGGGTGGATTATATAATAAAATACCTTTGACATATGTTGCTTTTTTATTTGGTGGAATTTCTTTAATATCAATACCGCTGATTACTTCTAGTTTTTATAGTAAAGACGAAATTTTATATAGAGTTTTGGCTATGAATCATACGGTATTTTTTTATATTAGTTTAATAGGTGTTTTTTTAACTTCTTTATATATATTTCGTTTAATTTTTAATGTATTTCATGGGAAAAAAAGTATTAAAGTAAGTAATATTTCTTATAGTTTATTACATCATGTTCCTTTATTTATTTTAATGTTGTTTTCAACTACTATTAGTATATTTATTATTCCTAAATTATCATGTTTTCCTACAGTTAAATTATTACATAACTACAATAAGTTATATACGGAAATAATTTCTAGTGTTGTATCTATTATAGGAGTATTTTGTGCTTATTTTTTGTGGAAATCGCAACAAATTAATATGAAAAGTTTTAATATTATAAAAAATAATAATAAATTATTGAATTATTACTTAACAAGATATAGTTTTGATAACATATATTATGTAATATTAATAAAGCCATTTCAAAATATAACTTATTTATTAAAAAATGATCCTTTCAAAATTTTAACAAAATGTATAGTTCGATTTATAGGTTGTTTGTATTGCATATTAACTAAAATACAAATAGGATATTTAAAATGGTACGTTTTTGTATCATTAAATAATATATTAACAATATTAATTTTTGTAATATATTTAATATGATGTTTTAAAATTTTTTATAGTTTTACAATTTGTTTATGAAAACGATAAATATTTGTAGCATTTTAACAAATAATGTTTGTTGTTATCCTACATTAGTTAAATGTATAAAATTTTATAAAAAATGTTTTTATAAGGTAGAATATAAAATGTTATTACCTTTTCTTATTGCAGTGTCTTTTTTAGGGGGTGTTGTATCTTGGATATCAGAGATATTTAACAAAAAATACGCTCGGTTAATAGCTTTAATATTTAATATATTAACATTAAGTATTTTATGTAAAATATGGATTTTATTTGATCATACTTCTAAGATGAACATACCTTTTGTTGCAAAAAAATGGTTGATGGAATTTGATGTATCTTGGATTCGTGAGTTTGGTATTGATATTCATTTAGGAATGGACCAATTATCTTTTTTATTAGTTTTATTAACAAATGTTATAGGAATATTAGCTATTTTGTGTTCTTGGAATAAAATAAAAAAAAAACAAGGGTTTTTTTATTTTAATTTTATGTTTTTAATAGCTGCGACTATGGGTATATTTTTATCTATTGATTTATTTTTGTTTTTTTGTTTTTGGGAATTAGTGATATTACCTATTTATTTTATTATTTCTATATGGGGTATTAATTTAAATAATAAAATAAATTCTGTACATATAGCTAATAGTTTTATTATTTTTTCACAAATTTCTAGTTTAATTATGTTGTTGGTGTTTTTAGGGTTAGTGATCAATTTTCATAATAAGAGTTACATTTGGTCTTTTGATTATAATACACTCATACATGTACCTTTAAATTTTAATTTAGAATATTTATTAATGCTAGGATTATTTGTTGCTTTTGCAATTAAAATACCTATTGTTCCTTTTCATACTTGGTTAATTAATGTGCATGCAGTTTCTCCTATTTCTGGATTTTTAGATTTATCTGGATTTATATTAAAAACTTCAATTTATGGATTATTGCGATTTTGTGTACCATTTTTCCCAAATGCCTCTTCGGATTTTTCTAACATTGCTATTTTTTTAGGATTGTTGACTATGTTTTATCCTGCCTTAATTGCTTTTTCAGAAACTAATATCAAACGAATAATTGCGTATATGGTTGTATCTCATACAGGAATTATGTTAATAGGTATTTATATTCATAACCAATTATCTTATACAGGCGTCATATTTCAAATATTATCTAGTGGTTTATCTATTTCTGGAATGTTTGTTTTATCAGGGTGTATATATAAAAGGTGGCATACGTATGATTTACGTAAGTTAATAGGTTTATGGAATCGTATTAAGTGGTTATCAGGTTTCTTATTATTTTTTATTATGGTTAATTTGGGTATTCCAGGAACTGGAAATTTTATTGGTGAATTTTTGATGTTATTAGGTATTTTCCAAAAATCTCCTATTATAGTGATATTAATTGGAATCGGATTAATTATATCGAGCATATATTCTATTAAAGTTATTCAATATTTTAACTATGGTTTACATTCGAAACCATGTACATCAAATGTTATGTCTATTCGAGAATTAAGTATAATAGTATTTTTAATTTCTTCTTTAATTTATATAGGTATTCATCCTGCTATTATATTAAATATAATAAATGTTATATAAAAGATTTATTGCTATGTTTTAAATAACAATTTTTAGAAGAAGGGTAAATTTTTGTGATTAAAATGACAATTATTCAATTAATAGCATTACTTCCAATAATTATATTAATGTCTGGTGTAATATTAATAATGTTAATAATTGCATGGAGAAGAATTCATTGTTTAACTGCTATTTTAAGTATTATAAGTTTATTATTAGCTTTTTTAGCTTTATTTATAGTTAATCAATTTATTCCAGTTAATGCATCTATGTTATTTTTTTTAAATAAACATTCTATTGTGAATATAAGTATGCTTCTTTTTTCAGGTGTTTTTGCTTGTATTTTTGGTTATTTTTGGTTATCAAATTTTAAATTTAATCAAGAAGAATTTTATTTATTAATATTGTTTACTATAATAGGTAGTATTTTATTAAGTATTGCTAATCATATGGTAACAGTTTTTATCAGTTTAGAATTAATATGTGTACCTATGATTGGTTTAATTAGATATTCTTACAGTGAAGAAGGTTCTTTAAATGCTGTAATAAAATATCTTATTTCTTCAGCTTTAGGTACTACTTTAATATTGTTAGGTATGGCTTTGATATATTTATCAATTGGAGATTTAAGCTTTTTAAGGATTAAGTATTTTTTAAATACTGTTTTATTTAGTAAAGATATTATTTTTTTGTGTGGATTAGCAATAATATTGTTTTCTTTTGCATTAAAATTGTCTATTGTTCCTTTTCATATATGGATTTTCGAGATATATAGAGATACTCCTTCTATTGTTTTAATTTTCTTATCTACTACAGTAAAAATAGCAATGTTTAGTTTGCTTATGAATTTTTGTTTCCATACAACATTAATAAATGTACAATTTTTTATTGTGATTGTAGAATATATGACTTTTTTATCTATGATAATAGGTAATATAATGGCAATTTTTCAAAAAGATGTAAAAGGAATAATAGGATTATCTTCTATAGGTCATATAGGCTATTTGTTAATAACAATATTTGGTATTCATAGTTATTTCTTAACTATAAAAACATCTACATTATATTTAATAGGGTATTTAATAAACAATATATGTATATTTGGTTGTATTCATTTGGTATCAAATATGTTTGTTGGAATAGATCGTAACAATTTATTAGTTTACAAAGGATTATTTTGGAAACGTCCAGTACTTGCAATATCAATGTTGATAAATTTGTTATCTTTAATAGGATTTCCAGGTACTATCGGATTTATAGGTAAATTTTATTTACTTATATTATCTATTAAAGAACATTTATGGTTATTAACTATAGGATTATTAATCGGTAGTATAATAAGTGTTTATTTTTATTTTAAAATAATAATTAACATGTTTTTAAAAAAAGACAGTGTTTTAAAAAATAATGTTAAAGTAAATGTAAATACTTGTTGTATACGTTATATATTTTGTGAGTTGTTAATATTAATACTTTCTAGTTGTGTAATAATAATTGGGTGTTATCCAAATTTTTTTAGTTTATTTTTACAATATTATAATTATTAATTAACGTTAAAAAAATTATTTAGATACATTTTTTTAAACATTTTTCTAAACATTATAAATAAGAAAATCAATAGATTTAAGTTGTTTTAATAATCGTTTACTGAAGTACAAGTATACAGAATAATTTCAAGAAAAATTTATTAAAAATATATTATAGACATTAAAAGTAAATTTTTTATATTTTTTATATGTAAATTTAGTATAAATAATACTAAAGTTGTATTTTATAATCGAAAAATTTAAATATTTATATTTTTTTTAAAAATTTTTTTCAAAAAAATAATATGCATTTTATTATATGTTATATATGGATATATAAACATCAATTTATAGTAAAAGTATAAATATATTATAATATTTTATAAAAATTTTTTTTTAAAAAACATATATTTTTTAACAGTTTTTAATATAAGAAGTATTTTTTTTGAAGAGATAATATTTTATATTTTGTAATTGTATATATTATTAATTCTTTTTTAAGAGTACATTTTTTTAAAAATTAATTTATGTATTATTTATTTTTTTTATAAATAACTTATTAATTCTGTTTTTTATTAATAAAGTATTTTCAACATTATTATGTAATATAACAATATTTTATTAAATTATTTTTTATGTTCATAATATGTATTTAATCATTAATATGGTTATATTTACTTTTAGTGAACATGTTTTATATTGCTTTTTAAATTTTTTTAAAAATTACTTATAATAAATAAGTTAGTTAGTTTAATTTGTAGAAAATTGAATTAACTAACTTTTAAAGTTATATATTTTTTTTAGCGTTGTCAATTATAGATTATAAAAACATTACTATTTTAGTAGTAAATTTTTTTTGCAAAAAAAATAGTAGATATTATGAATATAATAAATTTTTTATTTTAGAATAATTTTTTTAAAGTAAAAATATGTATTGTAATACATAATAAATAATGTTTGTTTAAACATTAATCAATTTTTTAAATAAATGTTTTAAATACAAATGTGTAAGATTTAATATATATTTAATTTTTTAAACGATCATTTATTTTTTTTAAGTCTTTAATTATTAATTTCAGGTTTTAACAATATGTGTATGTTAAATATTTTTTAGAACAATTTTTTGGTTTTTATATATTTGTGTATAATTAAGTTACTTAGTATTTTAAAGCGTATTTGTTATGAAAAAAAATGTTATCTTAATAAGAAATGATTCTTTATATAATTGGATTCAATATATTAAAAATTTCGAAAATAATGTACATAATAATTGTTTAGATCATGTAAGTAAAATTGCAAAAATGTTAAATTTGCTACCTTTATCATCTTATATTTTTATAGTTTCAGGAACTAATGGTAAAGGAAGTACTTGTTATTTTTTAGAAAAATTATTTCTTTTATCAGGTTATACAGTTGGGCTATATACTTCACCTCATTTAATAAATTACAAAGAACGTATTAGGATTAATGGAAATATTATAGATGATATTCATCATATTAAAGCTTTGAGTTTAATAGAATCAGTGAGACATGGTATAATTTTAAATTATTTTGAATTTATAACTTTATCAGCTTTAATAATTTTTAAAAAAAAAGTGTTAGATGTTATTATTTTAGAAGTTGGAATAGGAGGGAGGTGTGATCCTACTAATATTGTGGAACCTGATATATCAATTATTACTAATGTTGGATTAGATCATACTGAAGTTTTAGGGACAACATTAGATTCTATAGCAATGGAAAAATATGGCATTTTTAGAAAAAAAAAAGTTGGTATTTTAGGTGATCGTTTATTTCCTGAGTCTATTTATAGACTAGCGTTGAAAAATAAAATATTAATAAAAAAAATAGGTCAAGAATGGGAGTTACAAACCTTTCCACATACTTGGAATTTTAGATATGAAAGTTTTTATTTAAAATGTTTACCTATTCCTAAGATATCTTTAATAGGGTCAGCTACAGCATTAGCTGCTGTATTTGCTTCTAGATTTAATATTAGTAATGATATAATATCTAAGTCTTTAAATCAAATTACTCTTCCTGGAAGATTTCAAATTATTTTAAAAAATCCTTGTGTAATATTAGATGTCGCTCATAATCCGCCTGCAGCTTTATTTTTGTTACAACAGTTAAAAAATATTAGTAGTTATGGTAAACTACATGCAGTAGTAGGTATGTTAAAAAATAAAGATATAAGAAATACTTTATTGACTTTAATAGATATAGTAGATTTTTGGTATTGTGCTCCTCTTAATACTGTGAAAAGCGTTGATATAATACAATACAAAAAAATATTACCTCATAATTCTTGTTTTGTGTTTGATAGTATTAAATGTGCTTTTAATTATTCTTATATGTGTGCTAACAAAAAAGATATAATATTAGTATTCGGTTCTTTTTATGCAGTTTCTGAAATATATGTTTATTTAAAGTATTTGAAAAAATAATATTAGATATATTTTTTTAAAAAAATATCATATCTTTTACGATATATGTATAAGTACTTTAATATATAAAGTAGAATATTTATTCTAAGGTATTACATAGTCAAGTAACTAAATATTTATAGTGTATATGTAAAAATGTATTCATAATTATAAATTAGTATTCATTTTTTTTGTATTAACATAAGTTAATTGTAATTAGTTATAATAATTTTTAGTATAACTGACATTTTTCGAGTAAGTGTAAATTAAATGTAATGAACGAAAAGTGTTTAATTATTATTTTTCGAATATTTTTATAACTATAACTATAGTAATTAATATTTTATACTTTAAATTTGTACAAATATAAATTTATAGGTGGTTATCAACTTGATATAAACTGAAACAATAAAAATTTTATAATTATAATATTTACAATAGTATTAGTTAGTACTAAAAACATTTTATTTCGAATAAAAATTTTTATGTTTATAAAAGCAACAAATTTTATATATTGTTAATAATATATTTATATTTTTCTTAATTAAAGATATTATATTTGTATAATATGTTTTTTTTATTTTCAAAAATTAAATATTTAATAATTTTTATAATGAATATTTTTCCACAATGATAAATGTATACATAATATTTGTTTATTTTAATAAAATTTTGTTATTCGTAGTATGAATTATTTCTTTTTTAAATAGCTTACAATATGTTTTGTGAAATATAAAATTTTTTAATTTTATATATAGTTTGTTATTAAAATTTTATAGTTATAGGATTGTGTAATTAATAGGTATTTTTTTGTATTGTCATTTTTACACAAAATTTACATACATTATAATAATATTATCGGTTATTATTAATAATAAAAAAAATTAAATTAATAATAAAGTACACTAAAATTAAAAAATTAGTGTACTAATTTTTTTTTAAAAAATATATTAAATTATTAATAGTTAAGTCAAACATTTTTAATGTTTAAACATTTCTGATATGGATCTTTCTTGGCTAATTCTCAGAATAGCTTCAGCTAACATACCTGCAAGAGTTAATGTTCGAACGATTGATATTGATTGTATATCTTTAGACAAAGGAATGGTATCACATACTATTATTTCATCAATAACTGATTGAATTAAATTTTTCTTTGAATTTCCTGAAAATACAGGATGAGTAGCATAAGCAAATATTCTTTTTGATCCACGATTTTTTAATGCTTGTGCAGCTTTGCATAATGTATTAGCTGTATCTATAATATCATCAACTAAAATACAGTCACGGTTTGTTACATCTCCAATTACATTCATAATTTTTAATTTATTTGTAGTGGATCTACGTTTATCAATAATAGCCATATCAGTATCATTAAATAATTTAGCAATAGCTCTAGCACGTATAACTCCACCTATATCTGGTGAGACAACTATTGGATTTTTTAAATTTAGTTTAAACATATCTTTTAAAATTATAAGGCTACCAAAAACATTATCAACTGGTATATCAAAGAAACCTTGAATTTGTTCTGCATGTAAATCAACAGTTAATAATCTATCGATTCCTGTATTGGATAAAAGGTCAGCAACTATTTTAGCAGTAATGGGTACTCTTGAAGATCTTACTCTTCTGTCTTGTCGAGAGTATCCAAAATAGGGTACAACTGCAGTTATTCTTCCAGCAGAAGCTCTTCTTAAAGCATCAGCTATTACAACTAATTCCATCAGATTATCGTTTGTAGGAAAGCATGTAGATTGTACAATAAATACATCATTTCCTCTTACATTTTCATTAATTTGTACACTTATTTCACCATCACTAAAACGACTAACTAAAGCTTTTCCTAAATTAATATGTAATTTATTTGCTATAGATAGTGCTAGTTTTGGAATTGCATTACCACAAAACAATTTAATATTAGACATTATATGTTTTCCGACATTTTTTTATTGTCAACGTTAACATTGTTAGATTATAGTTATGTATTTATATGTATAGTGTATAATAGTTCGATATTATATCGAGTATTCTTTATTATTTTTGTAATATTATCTAATTGTTTTAGAATATTGATATATACTTATAAAAGATGCAAGTGTTTGCATGGTATTTATATTACAATACAATATATGTTGTTTGTATTTTATATTTTTTAAATATAATTATATTAGTAGTACATAATAATAATTGCATAATAAATTTTTCTATATATATTTTATAGTATCAAAGTGTTTATATTATTAATTTAATAATTATTCATATTTAACTTTTTTAATGTAAATGTAACTTTTTATATATTTAATGTTGTATAGATATTTAAAATATACGATTTTTTTTAAAAATATATTGTTATTTATTTAAATTGTCATTATGTATATTAAATACAAAATTCATGTATTTTTTATATAAGACTAATTTTTTAATAGAAAAATAAGACTTTATATTATGATTTATTAAAGATTGTCAGTATTTAAAAAATTTTTGATATTATTAAGAATAATTTCGGTCATCATTTTTGTAATGTGTATTTTATATATTGATTGTTTTATAAAAATATTTATTGTAGTAATTTATAATTACAATATGATTCTATATATTTTAGTATATAATAATTATTATTAATATCAAAAATAAATTTAATTATTTTTAATATTTTACATACATACTTATATGTATAACTTTAAGTTATTTATTTTCAAGTAAACATTTTTTTATAGAAATTAATGAATATTGATTATATTTTTAAGTATTTGGTATTTATTTTGAAACAGTAAATTTTATTGATATTAGTTATTATTTTTATAATTATAACTATAATTTGTAAGTAGATAAAAGTATGAATCATTCCATTTTAAATAAGTTAAAAATTTTAGAAAAGCGTTATTTAGAACTTGAGTTATTACTTTCTAAAATAGATATATCTTCAAATCAAAACAATTTTATAAAATTATCTCAGGAACATTCTAAATTAACAGATATTATAATGTGTTTTAGAGATTGGAAATTAAATAAGAAAGAAGTGAATGCTTTAAATATATTATTATACGATAAAGATTTATCAGAAATGGCTAATGAAGAAATAAAAATTTTATTGAAAAAAAGTAATATATTAGAAAATAATTTAAATAATTTGTTATTACCTAATGATCCAAATGACAATAAAAGTTGCTTTATTGAAATAAGAGCAGCTACAGGAGGTAAAGAAGCAGCTATTTTTGCAGGAGATTTATTTAAAATGTATGCAAGATATTCTGAATTATGTCATTGGAAAATAGAAATAATGAGCCGTAGCGAGGGGGAGCAAGGGGGATTTAAAGAGATTATTGCCAAGATTAAAGGGAAAGGTGTTTCTGGAAGATTAAAATTTGAATCAGGAGGGCATAGAGTACAAAGAATTCCTCAGACAGAAACGCAAGGTAGAACGCATACTTCTACTTGTACAGTAGCAATTATGCCTATTGCTTCACATATTCTCAAAATTAACATTAATGCTAGTGATTTAAAAATAGATACTTTTAGATCTTCTGGGGCAGGAGGCCAACATGTTAACACTACTGATTCAGCTATTAGAATTACACATATACCTACAGGTAGTGTAGTTGAATGTCAAGATGAACGATCTCAACATAAAAATAAAGCTAAAGCTTTATCTATTTTATCTGCTAGAATTGAAGAAATGGAACGATCTAAACTTCATGAAAAAAATGCAAATATACGAAGGAATTTATTAGGTAGTGGTTTTAGATCTGATAGGAATAGAACATATAATTTTCCTCAAAATAGAATTACTGATCACAGAATTAATTTAACTTTGTATCGTTTAGATGAAATATTAGAAGGAAATTTAGATTTATTAATACATCCTATTATTCAAGAATATCAAGCAGACATGCTTTCAAATTTATCAAAAAAAAATGTATGATTATTAAAGATTGTTTAAATTTGTCTATAAAAAAATTAATATCTAGTTCTACTCCTCAATGTGACGCTGAAGTTTTATTAAGCTTTGTTCTTAAAAAAAATCGTAGTTATTTAATGTGTTATTATGATAAACAGATTACAAGTAAGGAACAAATGTTATTTGAAAAATTATTATTAAGAAGAATGCAAGGAGAACCTGTAGCTTATTTAATAAAACGTAAAGATTTTTGGTCATTATCTTTAAAAGTAGACAAAGGAGTGTTTATTCCTCGTCCAGAAACAGAATTATTAGTTGAGTTAGTATTAAATTGGAAACGAAATAAAATTTCTAAAGTATTAGATTTAGGCACTGGGTGTGGAGCAATAGCGTTAGCATTAGCTGCTTCTAAAATTAATTGGAGTATTTTAGGGATAGATAGAAATAAAAAAGCAATTAAATTATCTAAATATAATTTAAGTCGTTTAAAATTATATAATGTAAAATTTTTATATAGTAATTATTGGTTTTCTAAAGTTAAATATTTACAATTTGATTTTATTGTAAGTAATCCTCCTTATTTGAGTAAAAGTGAATTCATTTTATTTAATAAAAATATTCGATATGAACCAATAAATTCTCTGGTGTCTAATATCGAAGGATTATATGATATTATGTATATTATACATTGTTCTAAACAATATTTAGTAAATGAAGGTTGGTTATTTCTTGAGCATGGTTGGAAACAAAAAGATATAGTTAAAAAACTTTTTAAAAAAAATGGTTTTAAAAATATTTTATCATTTAAAGATCATGCTCAAAAAGATCGTGTAGTATGTGGTCAAAAAAAATAATGATTTGTTACTATAACTTTTTTATAGCAATTCATGTGTTATTGTAAATTTAATTATATCGTTATAAATGATAATTGAGCATTTAATGATTATTAAAAAATAGTTATTAGTGATAATAAAAATTTTTAATACATCAGTATAAAAATAATTTGTTAGTTAATGTTGATAAACAAAATAGTGCTATTGTCGAGAATAATATAATGTCTCTTACTAATATTAATTTATCTAAATTGTCAATTTTTGATTCTATGATTGCCATATCTAAAATAATTCGGGAAGATTTTAGGCTAAAATATGTTATGAACGAATTAAATGATAAAGTAAATGAAGCGAAAATATATATGTCAAAAGAATTAACTAAAGTTTGTCAATTAAAAAAGTTATTGCAGCTATTTTATGCACATTGGAAATTTGGAACAGCTTGTGGGATATATAAGTTGTCAGACACATTATGGATAGATTATGTTTTAGAAAATAAACAAGGTGCAGCTGTTTCTCTTGGTATTATATTATTACATATAGCTCAAAAGTTGAAAATTCCTTTAAAACCAGTTATCTTCCCAACACAATTAATTTTAAAAATATATTGGACTGAGAATAATGAAACTTGGTTTATTGATCCTTTTAATGGAGAAATTTTAGATAATCATACATTAGAAATTTGGTTAAAGGGAAATATTAGCCCTACTGCAGAATTGTATAAAGATGATTTAAATGAGTCTAAATCATTATTAGTTATTAAAAATGTACTTAGAAATTTGAAAACAGCTTTAATGGAAGAAGAAAAAATAGAATTGGCTTTAAATGTTAATAAAATTCTTTTAGAAATTAGTCCAAATGATCCATATGAAATTCGTGATAGAGGATTAATATATGCTCAATTAGAGTGTAATCATGTTGCATTAACAGATTTAATTCATTTTGTAGAGAGTTGTCCAGAGGACCCTATAAGTGAATTAATTAAAATTAAAATTCATGCTATTAAAAGAAAAAAAGTGATTTTACATTAATAAAAGTTGTAGTATATGTGACATTTTTTTCATTATATATAAATATTATTTATTACTGTTATTAAAAAAGTATACTTAAAAAAATAAATTAATATGGCAATTATAATGAACAACAAATAGTTTTTACATTAAATTAATTTAGTATTTATATATAATAGTTATATTTTATAAATAAATATAAAAATTTTTATCATTTTAAAAAAAAGTTTGAATTAATTTTTAAATGATACAAAGTTAATGATTAATTTCTTGATATGTTTTTTAGTAAAGTGCTTTTTATTTATATTACGTGAGGTATTATAGTAAATATTTTAGTAAAGTATAAATAATGTTTATAGTGATGTGTTTGGTTAATACATAATAATAATATGTATAATTTATATGTATTTAAAATATATATAACAAATCTTAAATAATAAAAATTATTATATTCTTTACTATTATTTGTCAAATTTATATTTGATAGTTTTAAAATAAACATTTATATTTGCAATGTAAAAAAATGAATTTAGAGAATGATAATATGTCAAAAAAATTCGTATTAGTGTTAAATTGTGGAAGTTCATCTATAAAATTTTCTATATTAAATGTAGAAGATGGTATTAAATATTTATATGGATCTAGTTATATGCTCTATACAAACAATTTTAAAATTAAATGGAATATTTGTGGTACACAGTATACAAAACAGTTTAATAAGGAAATGTCATATAGTGATATGATTGATTATATTTTAAAAGATATTTTACTAAAAGTTTCTAGTACTATTTTAAGAAAAATTATTGGAATAGGGCATAGAGTTGTTCATGGTGGAGATGAATTAAAAAATTCGGTTATAGTTGATCAATATGTTATTAACTGCATAAAAAAATTATCTTATCTTGCGCCTTTACATAACTATAATAGTTATTTAGGAATTAAACATTCTATACGTTTGTTATCAGACATTTCAAGTAAAAATATAGCTGTATTTGACACCGCATTTCATCAAACGATTCCTGAAGAAGCGTATTTATATGCTATTCCTTATGAGTTTTATACTAAACATAAAATAAGACGTTATGGAGCTCATGGAATTAGTCATAATTATATAACATATGAAACTAGTAAAATATTAAATAAATCTATAAATTCATTAAATATAATTAGTTGTCATTTAGGCAATGGGTCCTCTATAGCGGCTATTAAAAATGGGAAATGTATTGATACATCTATGGGATTTACACCGTTAGAAGGTTTGGTTATGGGTACAAGAAGTGGTGATTTAGATCCTTCAATAATATTTTTTATGAATCGCCAATTACAATTTGGAATGGATAAAATAAGTAATATTTTAAATAAAAAATCAGGTTTATTAGGATTAAACGAAAAAAGTAGTGATTGTAGATATGCTGTAAATAACTATTCTACTGATAATGCATCTAAACGTTCGATAGATGTTTTTTGTTATAAATTATCAAAATATATAGGTTCATATGCTACTTTAATGGATAATCGATTAGATGCTCTTATTTTTACAGGAGGAATAGGAGAAAACTCTTATTTTGTTAGACAATTAACTGTAAAAAATTTGTCTTGTATAGGACTGTATTTAGATGAACGATTAAATAGTTTAAAGAGTATTACCAGTAATTTTTATTATATTAATCAAGTTAACACAATACCTATAATAGTAATACAAGCTAATGAAGATTTAGCTATTGCTAAAGAAGTAGTTACTTTAATTAATAAAATATAATATTTTATTAATTTTTAAAAATATTTATAACTTATTTAGGTTATCTTATGTTTCAAACCATTACATTAATTCCGATTAAAGATAATATTTGTTTATCTAGAATTAGCATAGCGTTAGTTCATTTGTTTAAAAAAAACAAATTTAAAATTGCTTTTTTTAAACCAGTTGTTTTAATGCATAATAATAAAAAAAATTTTTGCAGCTTAAATACTTCATTTATGATGAATGATACTAAAAAACTTTGTAATGTAACTACTATAGTAGTTGAGAGTATTATTTTTTTAAGAGATAAGATTTATTATAATAATTTGTTAGACATGATTTTAACGAACTATTATAGAATAAAAAAAATGTGTAATATTCTTCTTATAGAAGGGATAGATGTAGATTGTAAATCGGAGATCATTGATCAATTAAATATTGATATAGCTCGTATTACTCAAAGTAATATTTTACTTATTACATCTTTAAATAATAATGATAAAAATTATATTAATAATGATTTGAAAATATTATTAAATAATTTTTTAGATAATCAGTGTAGTAATGTTGTAGGTCTAATTATTAATAAAATAAATTCATTAAATAATTGTAGCAATAAAAACTTTTTTTTAAATGATCTTATTCCATATAAATCGTTTTTCATTGATGAAAAATATACATCTATATTAAACAATAAATTTATTAAAAACAATTTTAACAAATTTATTAAATGTATTTCATGGGTTACAAGTGTCAAATATGTTAATATTACAAATATTATTAATTACCTAGGAATAAAGGAAATATTTTTAGATAAAACATATGTTAAAAAAATTAAATATTTTTATTTATTAAATAAGAATATTAGTGTTATTAAAGAAAATGATTATAAGGATGTTTTATTAATTATTTTTAATAATCAAAAAAATGTATTACAAGAATTATGTTTAGCTATAGCAAAAGGTTTAAAACTTGGAGCAATTTTAGTAATAGGAGAAATTTATTTACTTAGTGATATTAAAAAAATGTTTAAAAAAATTTTTTTATTTAATATTCCAATATTATTTACTGAGTTAAATTTTTTAGAAATAATGCAGAGGTTACAAAATTTTTTTGTACAATCAATTAATTACAATGTTATTGAACTAAAAAAAATTAAGAAATGTTTATTAAAACATATAAATGATGAATATATTGATAAATTAATTACTTTTAAAAAAAGTATAGGTATAAACAATTCTGTTTCCTTTAAATATAATTTAAGAAATAAAGCAATTCAATTACAAAAAAGTATTATGTTACCTGAAGGTGAAGATATACGTATATTACAGTCAGCTTCAATATGTGAAAAATTAAAGTTAGCAAAATGTATACTTTTAGGTAATGAATGTAAAATACGTGATATTGCATTACAATCTAGAATATTTTTAGGAGATAATATTCGAATTATTGATCCTGAAAAAGTACGTCATAAATATACTAAGTATCTTGTAGATAAAAGATTTGTTCAAGGTATGGATATATTGCAGGCAGAAAAAAGTTTACAGAATAACATGATATTAGCAACATTAATGTTAGATCAAAATAAATTTAATGGAATTGTATCAGGTGTTGCACATACTACAGCGGACACAATACGTCCTGCGTTACAGTTAATTAAATTAGATACTAATTGTTCTTTAATTTCTTCTGTATTTTTTATGTTATTTTCTAAGCGAGTATTAATTTTTGCTGATTGTGCTATTAACATTTCTCCTACTGCAAAAGAATTAGCTGAAATAGCAATTCAATCATCAGATACAGCAAAAAATTTTGGTATTCGGCCTATTATTGCAATGATATCGTATGCTACAGGGAATTCTGCAAAAGGACCATCAGTAGAAAAAATAAAATTGTCTATTGATATAGTACATAAAAAAAGACCTGACTTGGTCATAGATGGCCCTATGCAATATGATACAGCTTTTGATAAAGATGTTGCAAAATTAAAATTTCCTAAATCGTTAGTAGCAGGTAAAGCTACTATTTTTATTTTTCCTGATTTAAATACAGGAAACGTTGTATACAAGGCGGTTCAACGATCGGCTAATATTTCTGCTGTAGGTCCAATTTTGCAAGGTATTAGAAAACCAGTAAATGATTTATCTAGAGGAGCTAGCGTAGAGGATATAGTTTATACTATATTGTTAACAGCAATTCAATCAGATAGTGTCAAGTGAATGTATAATTAAAAGTATTTAACCTATAAATTACTTTTAATTGATTTTAATTGTAATATTTTTATTTGTTGTACAACAACAAGGAAAAATTTCGTTTTTTTTGTAATTAATTATTGGTAACATATGTTGAAAATAATAAACTGATCCTTTAATTAAAATAGTACGACATGCACCACAATATCCTTGTTTACATTGATAATTTATATTAATAAAATTTTTTTTAAATATCTCTAATAAACTAGTATTATGAGGTTTCGTAATTTCAATATGCTTCAATAGTACATTTGTTTGTATTACAGTAATTTTCATTTTTTTTAAATTATTATAGTTCAAAGTTATTAAAAGTATGATCAGAAATGTTAGAATCTATTTGACCTATTAAGTAGGAACTTATTTCTACTTCTTGAGGAGCTACTTGTACATTTTCAGAAGATAACCATACGTTAATCCAAGGTATAGGATTATAAGTTTTAGGAAAACAAGCTTTTAATCCAATGTTAATCATTCGAATATTTGTAATATATTCAATATATTGACATAAAATACTAGCATTAAGACCAATCATTGACCCATTTTTGAAAAGGTACTTTGCCCAATTTTTTTCTTGTTCTGCTGTTTTTTTGAATAGTAAAGTAGATTCTTTTTGACATTCTAAGGCTATTTGGTTCATTCCTTCATCATATTTAGAATTTTGGAATATATTTATAATATTTTGTGTACCGGATAAGTGTAAAGCTTCATCTCTTGCTATTAATCGAATGATTTTAGCATTTCCTTCCATTAATTCTCTTTCAGCAAAAGCAAAGGAGCATGCAAAACTAACGTAAAATCGTATTGCTTCTAAAGCATTTACACTCATTAAACATAAATATAATTTTTTTTTTAATATGTTTATATCCATAATTATTTCTTTATGACTAATAGTATGTTTACCTTCTCCTAGTAAATGCCAATATGTAGTATATTGAATAAGATCATCATAATAATAAGCAATGTCTTTAGCTCTATTAAATATATAATTGTTTTGAATAATATTATCAAAAATGATAGAAGGAGAGTTTACTATATTTCTAATTATATGGGTATAAGATCTTGAGTGTATAGTTTCTGAAAAAGACCAAGTTTCTATCCAAGTTTCTAGTTCAGGAATAGATACTATAGGCAACAAAGCAACATTAGGACTTCTACCTTGTATAGAATCTAATAATGTTTGATATTGTAGATTACTTATAAAAATATGTTTTTCATGTTCTAACAATTTTTCAAAATCAATTCTATCTCTAGATAAATCTATTTCTTCTGGCCTCCAAAAAAAAGATAATTGTTTTTCTATTAATTTTTCAAAAATTTTATATTTTTGTTGATCATATCTAGCTATGTTTACGGATTGTCCGAAAAACATAGGTTCTTTAAGTTGATTATTATTTTTTGTAGAGAACGTAGTATATGTCATTTATTATTTTACCTATTACAATTATTTTTAAATGTATTTAAACAAAGCTTTGTTAATAAAATGAGTAAAAAAAATTAAATTTTGCAAGATCCATTGCTACAAATTTCATTTAAATGTTGATCTTCTCCAGAAGAATCATATGTATTTTGGTAGTATAGTGTTTTTATTCCTAGCTTATAAGACATTAGTAAATCTTTTAGTAATATATTCATTGGTATTTTCCTATTTTTAAATCTTTCAGGGTTATAGTTAGTATTTGCAGAAATACTATGGTCTATAAATTTCTGCATAATTCCTATTAATTGTAGATATCCTGAGTTATTTGGAATTTTCCAGAGTAGTTCATATTTGTTTTTTAGTTTATGTAACTCTGGTACTACTTGTCGTAGCATTCCTTCTTTAGAGGCTTTAATACTTATATATCCTCTAGGAGGCTCAATTCCGTTAGTTGCATTAGATATTTGGGAAGATGTTTCTGAAGGCATAATAGCAGATAAACTAGAATTGCGTAAACCGTATTTTTTAATATTTTTACGTAATTTTTCCCAATTTAAATGTAATGGTTCGGAGCATATAGAATCGATACTTTTTTTATATGTGTCAATAGGTAATTTTCCTTGAAAGTAGGTAGTTTGGTGGAACCAAGAACAGACACCTTTTTCCTTAGCAAGAGAGCAGGATGCTTTAAGAAGATAATATTGTATTATTTCAAAAGTTTTATGTGTTAAGTTGTTAGCGCTTCCATCTGAATATCGTACTCCATTTTTTGCTAAATAGTAAGCAAAATTTATTACTCCAATACCAAGTGATCTTCTTCCTAAAGCACTTTTTTTTGCAGCTTTAATTGGATAATTTTGGTAATCAAGTAATTCATCTAAAGCTCTTACTAATAGAATAGACAGCTTTGATATATCTTTTATTTTTTTAATAGCTCCTAAATTTAATGCAGATAAAGTACAAAGAGCTATTTCTCCTTTATTATCATTTATGTCACTTAAAGGTTTCGTAGGCAACATAATTTCTAAACATAAGTTAGATTGTTTTATTGGAGCTATAGCGGGATTAAATGCACTATGTGAATTACAATGATCTACATGTTGTATATATATTCTACCAGTTGATGTACGTTCTCGCATAATAAAAGAAAATAAATCTATTGATTTTATAGATTTTTTACGAATTTTTGGATCATTTTCATATTTTATATATAATTTTTTAAATTTTTTTTGATTAGAAAAAAAATATTTATATAAATTAGGTACGTCAGATGGGCTAAATAAAGTAATATTTTGACTTAATAGCATGCGTTGGTACATTAACTTATTAATTTGTATAGCATAATCTACATGTCGTACTCTATTTTCTTCTATACCTCTATTATTTTTTAAAACTAACAAACTTTCTACTTCAAGGTGCCAAATTGGGTAAAATAATGTAGCGGCTCCTCCTCTTATTCCTCCTTGTGAACAAGATTTTACAGCACTTTGAAAGTATTTAAAAAAAGGTATACATCCAGTATGATAGGCTTCACCTTGTCGAATAGGGCTACCCACAGCTCTAATTTGACCAACATTAACTCCTATGCCTGCTCTTTGAGAAACGTATTTTACAATACTACTAGCTGTAGCATTAATAGAATTTAAATTATCCGCGCATTCTATTAGTACACATGAACTGAATTGACGAGTAGGAGTTCTTAAACCAGCCATGATTGGGGTTGGTAAGGATATTTTAAATGTAGATATTGCGTTATAGAATTGTCTTACAAAATTCATTCGATTATTTTTAGGGTATTTATAAAATAAACAGGCGGCGATAAGAATGTATAAAAATTGAGCACTTTCATAAATTTCTCCATTAGATCTATTTTGGAGTAAATATTTTCCTTCTAGCTGTTTGACTGCTGCGTATGAAAAATTCATATCTCTTCTATGTTGTATATATGAATCCATCAAGTTATATTCTTTTTGTGTGTAATCAAATAATAAATGTTGGTCATATTTTTTTAAAGTGACCATTTTTTTTACATGAGTATATAAATTAGGAGGAGTAAATGTTCCGTAAGCTTTTTTTCTAAGATAAAAAATAGTTAATCGTGCAGCCATATATTGATAGTCTGGGCAATTTTTAGAAATTAAATCAGCGGTAATTTTAATAATAATTTTATGAATATTTGATGTGTATATATTACAATAAAATTGTGCATTTGATAATATTATTATTTTAGCAATAGAAATTTTTTGTAATTTGTATATTGCTTTTTTAAGTGTTTGATAAATTTTTCTAAAATCTAAGAATTCTTTCCTACCATTACGTTTAGTAACAAGTATTTTTTGGTTCATATTTAGGTGTTCTCAGCATAAAATATTAAAAATATATATTTTAATAGTAAAATAATAAACAATTTTTTATGTAATTCGTTCGTTGATGAATATTACATATTATAATGTGTTTAAAAAAGAATGTATTTATTAAAAAATTTAATAACGTTAATTCATGTTAATATATTATATTAATTAATATATTATGTTTTAAATATATTGTTTAAGTAACAAAATTATATTTTTTTTAATAAATTTTTGAATAGTAATTTAGGTAAAATTTTTTGGAAAAATTGTTTTAACAAAAAATTTACTTTTGTGTGCTTTTATATTTTGTTAATTTAACAATATGGAGTTGTAACTTTTTGTAATGCAACTACTTTTTCTTTTTTTGATGTCCTTATTAGAATAACACCTTGAGTGTTCCTACTTAAAATACCAATTTCAGATACTCTAATACGAACTAAAGTTCCAGCATTAGTAATAATAATTATTTGATCATTATCTAATACTTGAATAGATCCTATTACTATTTTATTTTTTTCAGTAATTTTAATTGATATTATTCCTCTAGTTGCTCTAGATTTAATCGGAAATTCAGAAATATTTGTTCTTTTACCATATCCATTTTGAGTAACTGTTAAAATGTTACTATTACCTTTAGGTACTAAAAGAGATACTACTTTATCATTTTTACCAATTTTAATTCCAATAACTCCTGAGGCAGTTCTTCCCATTTTTCTAACCGACGTTTCAGAAAAATGAACAACTTTACCTTTGGACGTAAATAACATAATATTATCTTTTCCATTAGTTAAAGATACCCCTATAAGTTCATCTCCTTTTTTTAAATTAATTGCAATAATTCCTGAATTACGTTGTTTTTGGAATTGTTTTAAAGAAGTTTTTTTAACATTTCCATATGATGTAGCCATAAATATATTAATATTATTACAATATTTATGTACTGGAAGTATAGTTGTAATTCTTTCTTTAGGTGTTAATGGTAATAAATTTACAATAGGTTTACCTCGTGCATTACGGCTAGCTTCTGGTAATTGATATATTTTCATCCAGTAAATGATTCCTCTACTAGAAAAACATAAAATAGTATCATGTGTATTAGCAATTAATAAATTTTCTATAAAGTCTTTTTCTTTAATTTTAGCAGCTGATTTTCCTTTACCTCCTCTTCTTTGTGCATTATAATCAGATAGTGGTTGATATTTGACATATCCAGAATGTGATAGTGTAACTACTACTTCTTCTTGATTAATGGCGTCTTCAACATTTATATTTTTATAATTAGTTAAAATTTTAGTTTTTCGTACATCGCCAAAATTTTTTTGTACAACTATCAGCTCTTTTTTAATTACATTCATTAACGTTTCATGATCATTTAATATTTTGACTAATTTTTTCATTGATTCTAAGATATTTTTTTGTTCATTAATAATTTTTTTTCTTTCTAAATGAGTAATTTGTTGTAATTTTAGATCTAATATTATTTGAGATTGTTCTTTGGTTAAAATGTAAACATTTTTTTTAGTATTGTAATTATTATCTTCGTATTTTTTTAATATTTCATTTTTTCGTTGTATTAATGTACTTGATTCTATTTGTTTAAATTTCCAATGAGTAGACATTAGTATTTTTTTTGCATCGTCAGTTGTGGGAGACGATTTAATTAATTTTATAATTTCATCTATGTTGTCAAGAGCGATAGCAATTCCTTCGAGGTAATAAGATTTTTTAAGTAACGCTTTTAATTCAAAATTACTTCTTCGTGTTACAATTTCTTGTCTATGATAGATAAAACATTTTAAAATTTTTTTTAAAGGCATTAATTTGGGTTGTCCATGATGTAACGCTACCATGTTTATTCCAAAAGAAATTTGTAATTGTGTTAATAAATATAATTGGTTTAAAATAACTTTAGGTATAGATTCTTTTTTAATTTCAATAACTATTCGCATACCATCTTTGTCAGATTCATCTCTTAAAGAACTAATTCCTTCTATTTTTTTTAATTTTATTAATTCGGCTATTTTTTCTATTAATTGTGACTTGTTTACTTGGTATGGTATTTCATAAATTATAATAGATTTTTTTTTAGTTTTTAAGTTTATTTCTACTTTGCTTCTAGATTGAATATAAATTTTACCTTTTCCTGTAAGATATGCATTTTCTATTCCAGAATTTCCGTTAATAATACCTGCTGTAGGAAAGTCTGGTCCGGGAATATATTTCATTAGTTCATTTAAATTGATTTTGTTATTATTAATGTACGCTAAACATCCATTAATAATTTCTTCAATATTATGTGGTGGTATATTAGTAGCCATTCCAACGGCTATTCCAGAAGAACCATTGATTAGAAGGTTAGGTATCTTAGTAGGTAGTACTTCTGGTATTTTTTGAGTTTCGTCATAATTTAGAGTAAAATTAACAGTATTTTTATTTAAATCACTTAATAGTTCATGTGTAATTTTAGACATACGAATTTCTGTATAACGCATAGCAGCTGCAGAATCTCCATCTATAGAACCGAAGTTTCCTTGACCATCTATTAGTGTATACCTTAAAGAAAATGATTGAGCCATACGAACAATAGCATCATATACAGCAGAATCTCCGTGAGGATGGTATTTCCCTATAACGTCTCCTACTATTCTAGCCGATTTTTTATATGGTTTATCCCAATAATTTCTTAATATATGCATAGCAAATAATATTCTACGATGTACTGGTTTTAAACCATCTCTAACATCAGGTAAAGCTCTACCGACAATGACAGACATTGCATAATCTAAGTAAGAATTTTTTAGCTCTTGTTCAATATCAACTTTTATAGTTTTATTTAAAAGGTTTTTCATGAAATGGTTAGCTCTTTGTGTTTTATTTTTTTATTAAAATAAAAATTATAACATAAAATTGTTTATTCTATTAATATAGAGGTGAATAAATTTTTTATTAAATTATTAATAAATATATAAAAAATAATTGAATAACATTGTTACACATTTATGGTGTGGATATATGTTAAAGAATAAATTATTGATATTTTTTTAAAAATTGCAGTATATTTGTATATGTTTATTATAAATCAAATGATTATTTGTATAATAAAATTTTTATAAATTTTTAATAAATTATATAATAGTTACATTTATTTGTTATATAAAAGTATTTTTTAATTATTATTTATTGTATTATATACTAATTAATTATAGTAGTATTTATTACATCAATAATATAAAAATGTTTTTAAAAATTTTAAATAGTATGTTATTATAATGCTATTTTTTATTTATTAAATATTTATAATTTTAGTACATATTTAATATGTAGTAAATAAGTATATTAATATGTAAATGTTATAAAAATATGTATTTATAGATAATTTTTTATTAATTAAATTATGGTAATAATATTTTTATAAGTTGTTATTATAGTTATTTTATTGCACTGGGTAATCAAATATGAAACCTGAAGAAAAAGCATTAATAGAAAGTTTATTTAATAGATTGAAAGTTATTGAAGAAAAGTTTCCTAATAGAAATCGTTTAGTTAGTGAATATATTTCAAGTTTAGTTAAAAATCAACCAAACTCCATTTATTATATTGCGCAAACTACTTTAATACAAGAAGTTGCTATTAAAAAGTTAAATAAAAAAATTTTATATTTAGAAAAAAAAATATCAGATTTAATATCTCAAAAAAATCATAAGGAACCAAGTTTTTTATCTAGTTTGTTTGGTAGTAGTAAAAAGTCTAAAAAAACACAAAATTTTGAAAATAACAATTTTGAAACATCAGCGATACCTAATAGTGGGAATAACAATTTAAAAGCTTTGAATAATTCATCACCTGTAAGCAGTCTTGGTAATAGTTTTATAGGTAATGCATTACAAACAGCTGCTGGGGTAGCTGGAGGTATTGTTGTAGGCAATATGTTGATGAATCTTTTTCATAAGGATAAACCTGAAGAAGAAATATTTGACACTATTCAAGAGGATGCTACATTTTCTAATTTAGAAAGTTATGATTTTAATAATAAAGATCAATTTTTATCTACTAGCGAAGATTTTTTAGTTAATCATGATGATAGTCAATTAAATAGCGTTACAGAAACGTTAGATCAGGAAATTTTAGAAACAGAGCATGATACTAATAACGTTATTGATAATCAATATTATGATGATAGTGACAATAATAGTTTTGATAATGCTACGTTAGATGATATTGACGACGATAATTTTATTTAGAAAATATAAGTTAATTGTGCAATAATTAAGATTAGTAATAAAAAATTTTTTGATATTATTATATGATAATTAATAATATTAAAAATATTTTAAAAATTAAAAAACCAGCAGAATACTTTGCTGGTTTATAAGTTTTTATGTTATAAATGGATTATTTGTATAGAAATTAATTATTATAAGTATTTCTATGATGTTAACAATATTTTATTTTTCATGTGAAAAATATTTTTTAGATAAATAATTTTTTACTCCTGCTGGAGTTGCTTGCATTCCTGGTTTTCCTATATTCCAGTTTGCAGGACAAACTTCTCCGTTTAATTCGTGAAATTGTATTGCATCTATCATTCGAAATATTTCTTTAATATTTCTTCCAAAAGGTAAGTCATTTACTATTTGGTGACGTACTATTTGATGGGTATCAATTATAAAAGAAGCTCTTAATGCTACTCCTAATTGTGGATGTTCGACACCATAAGATTTTTGAATTTTTCTTTTGGTATCTGATACCATAACATATTGAACTTTTCCTATACCCCCTTCTTTGGGATGAGTATTTCTCCAGGCGTTATGTACAAAAATAGAATCAATAGATATGCCTATTATTTTAACATTTTTTTGTTTAAATTTTTCGTAGTTTTTATCAAACGTTATAATTTCGGAAGGGCAAACGAAAGTAAAATCCATTGGCCAAAAAAATAAGACTGCTATTGTTCCTTGAATATATTCTTTTAAATTAAAATTATTTACAAATTTTCCGTTGCCTAAAATAGCTGGTGCACTAAAATCTGGAGCTAATTGAGTAACTAATACCATTATTGTGTCCTTTATATATTATATATTAATAATATATATATTACTTAACTACTATTTTAAAATCAATAATATTATTATTAAAACACATATTTTAAATATATGTTTATATAATAAAAAAAATTTTTATATGATGTATATGTAATGTATATGTGATTTAAATTTTTTAACATTAACAAAATTGTATATTGAGTTTGTTGAGTATTTAAATTTTTGTTAGTATAATGAAGTTTCTATAATTATAAAATACAAGAATATAGCTTTATATGAAATTTAAAATTAATTGGAAAAATGTTTTATATCAAGAAAAAAAAAAGTTATTTTAAACAAATAATACATTTTTTAAATCGAGAAAGATTGACAAAAAATATTTTCCCTTCTAAAAAAAATGTGTTTAAAGCATTTAAATTGACTCCTTTTTATAAAATTAAAGTGGTTATTATAGGTCAAGATCCTTATTATAATTGTAATCAAGCAGATGGTTTATCATTTTCAGTTTTTGAGAATACACCTATTCCTCCTTCATTAAAAAATATATTTTTAGAATTACGTTCTGATATTTCTAATTTTTATGTTCCTGACAATGGGTGTTTACAAAATTGGTCAGCTCAAGGAGTTTTTTTATTAAACACTATTTTAACTGTTGAACAAGGAAAACCAGGATCACATGCGAAGATAGGATGGTTACGTTTTACAAATCAAGTTATAAAGTTGATTAATAATTATCATAGGGGAGTGATTTTTTTATTGTGGGGCAAATATGCCGTGAATAAGATGAAAATGATAAATTCAGATCGTCATTATATATTAAAATCAGCACATCCATCACCCCTGTCTGCATATAGAGGTTTTTTTGGATGCCGACATTTTTCTTCAGTAAATAAAATATTAAAATCTATAGGGAGGAAACCAATTATATGGTAGTTTGTTGTTTATACACATTTTTTAATATTTGTAACATATTATAATTTATTATATCTATTATTTTTTCTAATTTTTTTGGTGTTTTTCGTTTTTAGACACTTCAACAATTGCTTTACGTAACACATCGTTATTTAAAGTGTAACCATATGATCTAATTGATATAACATAATTGTTAGGAATTTCTTTTATATTTTTGTATGAGCTAATTTTGTGTAAATTTGGATTGAATAATAAATTTGTATTGCTTATTTTACGTAGTCCAAATTTTTCAGTTGTTTTGATTAAAGATTTTAATGTTAAATTTATTCCTTCAATGATTGATTTGTGTATACTTTTATTTTTAAAATCTATGTTAGACATTTCTTCTAGTTGATCAATGATTTTAATTAGATGTTTTAAAAAACATTTTAAGTTTTCAGTTTGTATTTGATGAATTTGATTGTCGGATTTTTTAATAGTATTTGCTATATTTGCTTGTAATCTTAATTTTTGATCAAAAATTTTGCCATTAATCATGGAAATACTTTTTTGTAGTTGTTCTGCTTGCTCAAGGTATACTTGATCTATATTTTTTTGAGTATCAGATTTTTTTTTTTCAGTATCTATATTGTGTGTTTTATTTATAGTATTGATGTTTTTATTTTTAATATTCATTATTAGTTGTTTTATGATTTATATTAAATGTTGTTAGAATAATACAAGATTTGTAATATGATTTGCAAGAAATTTATTTACGAAATTTTTTGAATAATTATATTAGTAATAATTAAATAGTTTTATATAAAAATTATATGATTAGTTTAACAAGTAGAGTATGTATATTATTTTTAAAAATAACTGTATATGTTAATATATAATAAGAATTGTTTATTATAATATTAGGACTAATATTTTATAAGTTTTGTTTATTTAAGATTAGTTGTTTATAAGGTTATGTTATAAAATAGTGGTTATAAATTGTCATAATTGTACAATTTTTTTGATACATAATTTTTTTCTACTAATGTATTTATTAGTTGTGTGATGCTTGTATAGTGTTATGTGTAATGAGTTATTTTTTTTGTTACTAGAATATTAGTATTTTATATTATTTATATTTTTTCTTAAAAAAGTGATTGTTATAATAAATTTAAATATTATTTAATGGTTTGGTTAAGATGTATTTTTTATTGTTAAGTGCAAATTAGTTAAATATAATTTTATATGTAAGCAATTGATTTGTATTTTACAAAAGTTATTATTAATTTATTATAAATATATATTTTAATAGAATTATATATATGAAGGGTATAAATACGTTTATTTAAACTATTTTAAAAATATAATAATTAATATTATAGATTTTTAATGTGTTTTTATTAATAACATATTAGGTATTGCTTATTAAAAATTTTAAAATTTTTTGGTGGAGCTGGCGGGATTCGAACCCGCGTCCAAATTTTTTGCTAATAAAAAATCTACATGCTTAGTCTTTTTAAAAAAATATAATTAAGTAATGAAAGACACATTTCATAATTTTTATTATACTTATTAAATCAATATAAACAACTATTCTTGTTATCTCTTATTTTCTGTGACCTTTTTAAATAACTCATTTTAAGAGAATAATTTGAGTTAAAAGGGCTTTATATAGTTTTTTAAGCTGCTAAAGCATATTTGTTATTATTTGCGATTATTTTTATACGGTTTTTTATCGAGTATCCGATTCTCGGCATGCATTTTATTCTTAGTAAATTTGTCGAATCCATAATCAGCCCCTTTATTTTTATTAGTTGATTATTACAAAAAAAAGTTATAAAGTCTACTTTTATTAAAAAAATAATAAATAATATATAATAAATAATTGTATAATTATAAAAAATTTTATTTTGTAACAATGTATATTTTAAATTATATTAAAAAATGAAATAGGTTTCTAATGACAACTTTAAATAAAATAAAACTTCAAATTAGTCAAAATTCTATACTAATATATATGAAAGGTACTCCTGAAAGTCCTAATTGTGGATTTTCTGCTCAAGCAGTTAAAGCAATTGCTTCTTGTGGTAAGAGGTTTGCATATGTAGATGTATTAAAAAACATAGATATTAGGACAGAATTACCAAAATATTCAAATTGGCCTACGTTTCCTCAATTATGGATTAATGGCGAATTAATAGGAGGGTGTGATATTATTGTCAAAATGTTTAAAAATGGTCAATTACAAGAAAAAATTGATAGTGTAGTTATTAATAATAAAGATAATATAATTTAGTAACGTTGTTATATTTTTAGTCTTAAAAAATATTTTTTTTTGAGTACGCTATAGTAATTTTAAAATAGTTATAATGTTTAGAACAATATACTAAAAAATATAATGTAAAGATATTTTTAATTAAAATTTTTAGAAAATTTTATTTTAATAGTTTTTCAGGAGGCCATCCTCCTAATTTTTTCCAGCGGTTAACTAACTTACAAAATAAATTTGCTGTTTGTAAAGCATCGTAAAGTGCAGAGTGTGCTTGATTATTATCAAAGCTCAATCCTATCGCTTTACATGCTTTAGCTAAAACCGTTTGTCCTAAGACCAGCCCACTTAAAGCAGCTGTATCAAAAGTAGCAAATGTATGAAATGGGTTCATTTGTATCTGTGTACGTTCTATTGCTGATATTAGAAAATTAAAATCAAAAATCGCATTATGGGCTACTACTATACCTTTAGTGCAGTTTTGTATTTTTATTCTTTTGTTAACAAGGTTAAATATAGTTGTTAAAGCTTTTTTTTCACTTACCGCTCCTCTTAATGGATTGAATGGATCTATTTTGTTAAAGGCTAAGGCTTCAGGTTGAAAAATTGCACCTTTAAAAGGTTCGATATGAAAATGTAACGTATTCTCTTTTTGTAACCAACCTGATTCGTCCATTCTTAAAGTAATTGCTGCGATTTCTAAAATAGCATTAGTTTTTGGATTAAAACCGGCAGTTTCTAAATCTATTACTACTGGATAGAAACTTCTAAAGCGTTCATGAAGGAATTTTTTTTGACTAATAGGCATTGATAACTCTTTTATTAAAAGCAAAAAATTATATTATACAGTCAATAGAATATAAATTTTTGAAGTGTTTTTTATATTTTTAAGTAATTATTTTATATTATACAAATTTTTTCATAATGTAAATTCTAAAAATTGTTTAATGAATAAAATTTTCGTTGAATATAAGTATATATTGTGCAAATTTTTTTATAGTTATTTTTTTAAATTTATATATTAAAAAAAAATAAATAATGATATATATAAAATATATTTTTTTAGAAAAAAGATTAATATTGTTTTAATAAAAATTATATTAAATGTTTAAAACTTTATGATATTTTTACTTAATTTTTTAGTATATTACTATTTTAGTAACGTTTTTTTCTTTAGTGTAATTATAATATAATAGGATTTTATTTATGAAATACAAATTACCATCATTGCTTTATTCATATAATTATTTTGAACCATATATTGATTCTATGACTATGCGTCTCCATTATACTAAGCATCATCAAGGTTATCTAAATAATATTAATAATATTTTACAGTCTATTAATTACCAGTTTTTATCTATTGAAAAATTAATAATTTCTTTAGATAAAACTCCGAGTGAATATAGAAAAAGTATACGAAATAATGCTGGAGGGTATTTTAATCATAATTTGTTTTGGAAAGGTTTAAATTTGAATACTACGTTAAGTGGACTTTTAAAAAAAATGATTCTAGAGAAATGGAATTCTATTAATAATTTTAAAAACGAATTTATTGAACAATCTGTTTCTTTATTTGGATCTGGATGGATTTGGTTAGTAATTGAAAATAATTGTTTATCAATAAGATTAACACATAATCAAGATAATCCTTTAATGGGCACGTCTATTGTAGGATTTTATGGTTACCCTATCATTTGTTTAGATCTTTGGGAACATGCTTATTATTTAAAATATCAAAATAAGAGATGTGAATATGTTGAGTCTTTTTGGAATATTATTAATTGGGATGAAGCATCTTTACGTTTGCAATACTATATGAATAATTATAGTAATATATAAATATAATATTTTAAAAAGAATTATCTTATGAATTTGTTTTTTTAATATATTGCATTTAGATTTAATAACGATAATTAATAATGATCAATATTTAATACGTATGTATTGATTATCTTTTAAATTATAGTTTTATGATTTGTTATTATTAATATTTCATTATTACTTATACAATAGTTATTGTGAATGAGTATATTATTAATTGCTTTATTAAATAAAAATGATTTTTTTTGCATAAAGTCATAATTAATAAAAATTTTTAAAAAATAATTTTTAAATTTTTTGTAAGTGAGGGATAGTCTTATTTTGAAACGTATTAAATTAATTGTAGGACTAGGCAATCCATTACCTAAATATGAAAAAAATAGACATAATATAGGTAGTCGGTGTGTAAAAAAATTAGCTAGTAAAAATAATGTAATATTGCAAAAAAAATTTTTAGGTAGTGTAGGTGTTTTAAATATTGTGACTTATAATGTTAAATTGTTTGTACCAAACATTTTTATGAATTTGAGTGGACAATCAGTAACATTAATATCTAATTTTTATAATATTGATATTAGCAATATTTTGATAGTACATGACGATTTAGATTTATTACCTGGAAGTATATGTTTAAAACAATCTTCAGGACATGGAGGTCATAATGGTATAAGAAGTATAATTAATGTATTTCGTAGTAAAAAAAAATTTTTTAAAATGAGTATAGGTATAGGACGGCCATTATATAGAAATGATGTATCGTCTTTTGTTTTATCAAACCCAACTATTACGGAAGAACTTTTAATAAATAAGGCAATTTGTAAAGCAATTTCTTCTATTATGTTTGTATTAAATCATTTTTAGTGGAAACATTTTGTTAAATAGTAGTAAATAAGTGTAATTTTATATAATTTGTTTTTCTCTAGATTTTATTAAGTTGTGTAAGATATTATGTGTTTTAATACTGTTTTTTTATATTTAATGTTTAAAAAAGGAATATAAATGAGTTTTAAATGTGGTTTAATTGGATTACCTAACGTAGGAAAATCTACTTTATTCAATGCATTAACTAATTTGAAAGTTCCTTCTGAAAATTTTCCATTTTGTACAATTCATCCTAACATAGGTATTGTGCCTATATATGATATACGTTTAAAAAAGTTATCTGATATTGTAAATCCTGATAGAATTGTTCCAGCGTTCGTAAAATTTGTTGATATAGCTGGTTTAATTAAAGGCTCGCATAAAGGAGAAGGACTAGGTAATAAGTTTCTACAAGATATTAGAACAGTAGATGCTTTAATACATGTTGTTCGTTGTTTTAAAGATGATTCAGTTATCCATGTTAATAATGTAATAAATCCTATTGTTGATGTACAATTAATTAATGACGAACTTATTTTTTCTGATTATGAAATGTGTGAGAAAATAATAATACAACTACAAAAAAGAAATAAACATTGTAGAAAAAAAATTTGTGTAGATTCATTAGTTTTAGAAGTTTGTTTAAATCATTTAAAAAAAGGTTACATGTTAAATAGTCTCTTTTTTAATGAACAAGATAAAAATATTATAAAAAAATTTAATTTTATTACATACAAGCCTATAATGTATGTTGTAAATATAAATGATAGTAAAAAAGATAGTGATATTTTAGATAATTTATTAAAGTTTTTAAAATTAAAAAAATGTCATATTATTTCCTTTTGTGCTTTATCTAAAAAATTTAATTTAAATGTGAATGTGCAAACAAAAGTACAGATTTCAAATAATGAAAATTTATATTGTGAAAAATTAAATGAAGTTATTCTTTCTGGATTTAATTTATTAGGATTACATACTTTTTTTACTGTTGGTAAGAAAGAAATTAAATCCTGGGTAGTTAAAAAAGGTATTGTAGCTATTGAAGCTGCTAGAAAGATTCACACAGACCTTAAAAAGGGTTTCATTAGAGCTCAAATTGTTTCTTATAAGAATTTTGTTAAGTATAATGGTGAAGCTGGTTCAAAAAAATTTGGGAAGTATCGTAGTGAAGGTAAAAATTATCAAATTCAGGATGGAGATATTGTACATTTTTTATTTAATGTTTAATATGTACTATATGTTGTATAATTGATTTTTTTTAGAAAAATTGTTTTTTGATTTTTTAATTTTTTAAACATAGTATGCTGTTATTTTAAATAATTTTGTTTCCTAACAAAAGAGTAGACAATTTTATTGTTAGGAAACAAATATTACTTTTTTATATTAATCTCCTAATAAGAAGGATCGTAGTTTTGAAAAGTTAGGTTTCATATGATAAGATAATAATTTTAAATGTACTCTTTTTTTAAGAGAAGTTGGTAGAGGTATATCTTGCTGTAAAATGTCATCAACGGTCTGTTTAAATTTTGCAGGATGTGCTGTACCTAAAAAAATTCCATATTCATTATTCTTTATATTATTTTTTAATAAAGTATAAGCGATACTTGCGTGTGGTTCGGAAATATAATTTAATGAAAAAAGTTCTTTTAAAGATTGTTTAGTAATTATATCAGTGACGCTACCGTAATTTAGTTGTTGAATATTCCAATTATTTCTTTTGAAAATTTCTTCTACTCGTAACCAGTTATTTGGTTGGCTAATGTCCATAGCATTTGAAATAGTTGAAATAGTTTTTTTTGGTTTCCATACGCCTGTTTTTAAAAAATTAGGAACGGTATCATTTGCATTTGTTGCTGCTATAAATGATTTAATTGGTAAACCTATTGATTTAGCTAATAATCCAGCTGTTAGATTTCCAAAGTTTCCACAAGGTACTGAGATAATTAAATTTTTTTGATATTTATTTTCAATAAGTGAAAAAGCTTCGAAATAATAACAAATTTGTGCTAATAGTCTACTAATATTAATTGAATTAGCAGAATTTAGCCCTGTATGAATTTTTAAATTTTGATCATCAAAAGCCATTTTGACTAATGTTTGGCATTCATCAAAACTGCCTTCAATTGCAATAGTTTTTATATTATGTCCTAAAGTACAAAACATTTTTTCTTGTAATTTACTAATTTTATTTTTTGGATATAAAATGATAACTTTCACATTTTTCATTTTATAGAAAGCATGAGCAACTGCAGCGCCTGTATCTCCGGAAGTGGCTGTTAAAATAGTAATTAATTTATTTTCATGTTGATTTAAAAAAGATAATATTTGAGCCATAAATCGAGCACCAAAATCTTTAAATGCTAACGTTGGTCCATGAAATAATTCAAAACAAGATATTTTTTTAGTAATAGGTTTCATAATAGGTTTATAAAATGAAAAAGCTGCCTTAACTTTATTAAACAAATCATTTTTTGATATTTCATCTCCTATAAATAATTCTAATATTTTGCTACTACGCTCAATAAAATTCATTTCAAGTAATTCTTTAAGCATATTAGGCGTAATTTTAGGAAGATTTTTGGGAAAAAACAATCCTTGATTATGTCCTAATCCTAATTTTACAGCTTGAGAAAAATTAACTTTTTCATTCGGATCTTTAAGATTATATAATTTCATATTTTATCCAATTATTCTAGTGCCTACGGTGTCTAATTTACATACTTGAACAAATCCTTGTTTGCTTTGAATATAATGATTAGCTAGATATTTTGATATTTTTTTTGCTGTTAAGTCATTATCACAAATTGCGAATATACTAGGTCCAGATCCGGATATTCCACAAGCTAAAGCTCCAATTTTTTTTATTGTTGTTTTAGTTTGTGTAAAATTAGGTAACAATTTACTTCTGTATGGTTCAGCAATAACATCTGTTATAAAATTAGCTGCTAATTTAGGTTGCATAGTATATGATGCATGAATAAATCCAGATAAATTACGACTATGTTTAATGCAAGTTGTTCTGGTGTATTGAGATGGTAGAAGTGCTCTAGCATCTGCTGTTGATATTTTAATTCCTGGCCAAGCTATTATCCATAACCAATTTTTAAAATTTGGAATTTTTTGACTGATTTTATTATTTTTTTCTATTATTAATTGTAAACCACCTAAATAACAAGGGGATACATTATCGTAATGAATACTTCCTGAAATTTCTCCTTCTAATTTGCCCATTAATTTTAAAAGCTTATTAGTAGATAATGGTCTATTACATAATTCATTCATTGCGAATAAACTAGAAACAATTGAACATGCACTTGATCCTAAACCTGATCCTATGGGCATGTTTTTTTCTAGTACGATAGTGACTAGTATTTTTTTTTTAATTATTTTGCAAAATTGATCCCAACATTTCCACACAATGTTATCTTTGATATTTTTAGGTAACTGATGAGCAAAGGTTCCAATGTTAGTTAATTGAAATTCTTTAGATTGTTTGATTTGTATTAAATCTCCCAATAGAGTTCCATCTGTAGGTAATATTGCGGCTCCTAAAATATCAAAACCGACTCCAACGTTCCCAATAGATGCTGGAGCGTATACTTTTATCATTTATTTAATCCTCGTAATTCCATTATATTATGCGTAATATGTCAGAAAATATTCCAGCAGCAGTAACTTCATTTCCAGCTCCATACCCTCTTAATACTAATGGTAAAGGATTGTAATATTTAGTGTAAAAAATTAATGCATTTTCTCCATTTTTAACAGTATATAAAGGGTCGTTTAAATCTATATTTTCAATTGTAACTTTACATTGTCCTTTATTTTCAATTGTTCCTACAAATCGAAGCACTTTTCCTAATTTTTGTGCATTTTTTAAACGAGCATTAAAAATATTGTTAACTGTAGACAAATTTTTAAAAAAAGTTTTTGTGTCATTATTTTTTGTGTTAAAAGTATGAGTTAAAATAGGATCGATTACAATATCTTTTAAATGTATTTGAAAACCCATTTCTCTAGCTAAAATTAATAATTTTCTCGCGACATCTATTCCAGATAAATCATCTTGCGGATTAGGTTCAGTAAATCCTAATGTTTGAGCTTGTAAGGTAGCTTCAGATAAAGATAATCCTTCATCTAATTTACCAAAGATAAATGATAATGAACCAGATAAAATTCCTTTGAACTTAATTATTTGGTCTCCTGAATTAATTAATTTTTGTAAATTTTCTATAATAGGAAGTCCGGATCCTACATTTGTTTCGTATAAAAATTTTTTATTATATTGTAAAGAATATTGTCTAATTTTTTTGTAGTATTCAATACTATTGGTATTTGCTTTCTTGTTAGGAGTTACGATATGTAGTCCATTTTTAATAAAATTAGAGTATTCATAAGCTATTTTAATACTTGATGTACAGTCAACTATAACGGGATTTATTAAAAAATTTTTTTTAACTATGTTAGTAATTATGTGTAGGTCTTGAAAAGGTATACCAAATTTATTAAGATTTTTAAACCAATTTTTTAAACAAATTCCATTAGAATTAATTAGTATAAGTTTAGAATTTGCTATTCCACATACTTTTATTTTTATTGATTTGAGATATAATGTATTTTTTTGAGTTTGAATTTGTTTTAATAATGTTCTTCCAACATTTCCTATTCCAATTATGAATAATTCAATTGTTTGAGTGTTATGGTAAATAATTGAATGAGCAATTTTTATTGTTTGTTTAGTATTTTTTGTTTTTACTATGAAAGATAAAACGTTTTCACAATTTTCTTGAGATATTGTGAATATTTTTATGTTTAATAAATATAGAGTTTTAAAGATTTTAGAGATAGTATTTTTACTATTATAAATATCAGAAGTTATTATAGAAATAATTGATAAGTTGTTAATTATATGTAAAGGTTGTATATATTGTTTTTCTATTTCATGTTTAAATTCTTTTTGTAAGAGATTAGTTATTTTGTTTAAATTTTTTTTATATATACATATAGTAATTTCTTTTTGAAAAGAAGATTGTATACTTAATATAGGTTTTATTTCGTTTTTTAAAAATAAATTATAAATGTGAGTGACAATTTGTATTATATTAACATTTTGAATACAAATTAATTTAATTAATGTAATTTTGTCGATATAGGTAATTCCTTTTACATGAAAGTTAGTGTCAGTTTTATTACTAATAATAGTTCCTTTTGATTGTAAGTTTAAAGTATTTTGTATGATACAAGGTATATTGTAATCTAAAATAGGACGTATAGTTTTAGGATGTAGAATTTTAGCTCCAAAACAAGATAATTTTAATGCTTCTTGGTAAGAGATATATTTTAGTAAATAAGGTTTAAGAATGATTTTAGGGTCACAGGTGTAAATTCCATCTACGTCAGTCCAAATTTCACAGCATACTGCATTTAAACAAGCTGATAGAATAGCTGCTGAATAATCAGACCCATTTCTTCCAAGTAATGTTAATTCTTTGTTGTAATTTCCAGCTATAAATCCTGGCATTAAAATTATATGATTTTTAGGTATATGCATTTTTTGGATGATTTTAGAAGATTGTTCAATATTTACATCTGAATCTAAATAGTTACTTCCAATAGCTATTAGTTTTTTAACTGGGTTAATAATAGAAGTATGATGTTTTCTAGATTGTAAAATTCCTTCCATAATAGCAATAGAAAATATTTCTCCTTTAGATATAATTATTGCTTTTATTTTATCAGGACATTTTTTTTTTGTATTAATTTTTTCTAATAATTTACTTATTGTTAAAAGTTCTTTGGTAACAAACGTTTTTAATTGTTTATAAGGAAACGTTTTTTGTTGTTCACAAATGTAGTATAAAATTGTATTTAAAATTGATTTAATTTTATCTAAATAATTTATATTAGTTATATTAGTATATTTTTCTAAAATAGATTTAGTTAAATAGTCAGTGATTTTTTCTGGAGCTGATAAAACAATTGAAATTTGTTCTATTTTTGCCTTTTCTTCAATAATACTTGCTACGATTAAAAATCGTTCGGCGTTTTTTAATGATGTTCCTCCGAATTTTAATATTCTCATAGTATAAAATATCCTTAGTGCATTTATAAAAAAATTAAATATTTTGTGTTTATGTTTTTGTATAAAAATACACAAAAACATTTATATATCAAATGTATCAACAATTGAATGTATAAGTTGTTTTTTTTTGATTAAATTAGTTTAAAAATTATTTTTATATAAGTTTATATATAAATTTGTATATTTAAATATTATTGAATAATAGAATGTTATATTGCTATTATTTTAGCATATATTCAATTACTTTTTTATTTTTTAGTGTTTTATAGTAAATTTAATTTATTTTTTTTAAATTGATTTTAAATTAATGTATTACATATTAATTATTAAACCAATTTGCTATTGTTGTATTTTTTTTAAATTGTTAAGTAGTATTTGTGTACTTATTATTTTTAGTGACTAGAAAATGTTAGATGTTAATAATAAATATTTAATTAACATTTTTTTTGTTCATTAATGTAAAGAGTGTATCTTTTTAAAGATATTACTTAATTTTTACTAAGTAAGTTATTTTTAATTATTTAATTTAACATTAATTAATGTTTAATAATTTTTAGAGAAATTTTAAAATATTATCAATTTTTTTAATTTTAAATACAATTTTTTTATTTTATTTAATAATTTTTTAGTTGTATTATAAAGTATTTTATAAGAAATTAAAGAATTACATGTAATTATTAACTATTAATAATGTATATTAAATATTAGTATATATAAGATATTTATAGTACAGTTCAATATTTAATATGTAATATTAGCAAAATTAGTAATAAATGTAATATTTTTTAAAAAACATTTTTTATGTTCATAAAAAATAATGTATTAATTTTTGTTAATTTTTATTAGTTGTTTTTTTTAAAAAAAAAATAAGAATATATTTAAAAAATATTAAATAATATTGTTAACAATAAAATTTCATAACATTATAATTATAATTATTTTTACATTAATATAGAGTTATTAAAAATTTTTAACAAAAAATAGTTTTTTTTAATAACTTTATATTAATTTTTTATAGGAAATTAAATTTTTTTATATATTATAATATGAATATGAGTTATTGTTTTTTTAAATAAACATTTAAAATATAAATATTTTTATATTACAGAAATATTTTATTATGTGAATGTGTAAATAAATTTGATTTCTTATTTGATACATATTTCCAAAATATAGTAATGTAATTTAATTTATTATAATTTTCAATATGTGATCTTATTTTAAATAGTTCAAATGCTTGAATTAATGTCCGATTTTTATTATTTTTAAATAGATGTTGAGAATAAAGTAAATGATTATTCATATGTAATTGAAATATCCATATTTTTTTTATTTTAGCGGAAATTTTTTTAGGAATATTTATAAAAAATACTTTGTTATTAAGTGTGATATTTATTGCTAATAAAAATGCATCTATGTAACGTATTTTTTTTTCATGTTTTATTTTTAAAGTAGTATATAGCTGTGTATACCATAAGATAGAAGAAAATAAAAGAGAAGAGTAAACTACTGATCTATTTTTTTTATAAAAAAAATCTATTATTTTTAACGTTTGAATTGTTATTTTTTCTGTTATTGACTGTAATTTTTTGTTTATACTTAATGAATTAGATGATATTAATGATTGAATTAAAGAAAACTGTTTTAATTTTTTATAAGTATTGTAACCATGTCCAGTTTGTAACAATTTTACAGATTCATCAAATAATCTTGCTGATGGTATATGGGTTAATAAATTAGCTAATTTTGGTATTTTACGAGCTGTTTCTTTTTCTATACGCATATTCAATTGTACAGAAAATCTAATTACTCGTAACATTCTTACAGGGTCTTCACGATATTTTAATTCTGGATTACCGATTAATCTAACAATTTTTTGTTTAATATCATTAATTCCTCCAACATAATCACGTATACAAAAATCCTTCATACTATAATATAAGGTATTAATAGTTAAATCTCTTCTTTGAGCATCTTCTTCTATTTTTCCAAAGATGTTATCAGTCAAGAGCAAACCATTTTTATTTTTTTTAAAATTTTTATATTTAGTATGTATACTACTATTTCTGTGGTTTCCTCTAAATGTTGATACTTCAATAATTTCATTATAAAAGATAATATGTATTATTTTAAATCTACGTCCTATAACTCTAGAATTTCTAAATAATTTTTTTAGTTCTTGAGGAGTAGCATTAGTTGTAATATCAAAATCTTTAGGTTGACAACCTATTATAAGATCTCTAATACAACCTCCAACTAAATAAGCTTCATATCCTAATTTGCTGAGTCTGTTTAATATTTTTAAAGCATTTTTGCTAATATTTTTTCTGGATATATTGTGATTATTACGAGTAATCAGCATCATAAAATAAATTTCTTTATTATAATTAAATTATAAATAGATATTTTATTATCTATGTGCTTATTTTATATATAAAAATATTTTAATAGTATTTAAAAGTTATTTTTTTATTATGATTTAATAATAACATAAACACATTTTAATAGTTATATAAAACTGTATGTAACAATTTTTTCTTCTATGATCATATTGTTGTATTTTATATAAGTAATATTTTTATAATTGATATTTTGTAAATAAAAAATTAATTATCTACGCATTAATGTACATAGTATGTATTATTATTATTTATAATGTTTTTTTTAAATGATTTTTTTATCATAACATATTATGTTTTAATTAATATGTCATTTGTTTTGCTCGTATTTCAGATAAAGTTTTACAATCTATGCATAAATTTGCAGTTGGTCGAGCTTCTAATCGTTTAATTCCAATTTCAATTCCACATGTTGTGCAATATCCAAAATTATTTTTTTTAATTTTATTTAAAGTTTGTTCAATTTTATGAATTAATTTACATTCTCTATCTCTATTCCTTAAGTTTAAACTGAATTCTTCTTCTTGTACTGCTCGATCAATAGGATCTGGATAATTAATTGTAGTATTTTGAGAATAATTTAAATTTTGAGTAATTTTGTTTGTCAGTTGTTGTTTCCATGCATTTAGTATTTTTTTAAAATGATTGATTTGAGTTGTATTCATATATTTTTCATTGTCTTTTATTTCATAAGGTTTAACTCCAGCAATACTTAAAATACTTAAAGATGACGATTTTCTTTTTCTTTTAATTTGCATATTTTTTCCTGTGTATAATTTGTTTTAATTGAAGATTATTTTTTATTTTTTTTGTTTTTTAGTTTTTTCAGGTAGTTATTTAATGTTTGTCTAAATTATTGATATATGTGTCTATTTATATTAGTAATATTTAATTAAAAATAAATAATTTATTAATAATACATGTTTTTTTAAAAAGTATATTTATAAATAGTAACCTATTTTTTATTTTGTTCATTATGAGATTAATGTTGATTAAACGTAATGTTATTGTATATTACTTATATATTTATATTTTTCAACTATTATTTTTTTTAGAATACTATGAAGATTGCACTTGGAGTAGAGTATAATGGAACAAATTATCATGGATGGCAAAAGCAACATACAGTATTAACTATTCAAGAACAATTAGAAAATGCATTATCTAAAATAGCTAATCATAAGATTAATGTTACATGTGCAGGAAGGACAGATGCAGGAGTTCATAGTACAGGACAAGTAGTACATTTTACTACTATTTCTGTTCGAAAAAAAAATTCTTGGGTATTTGGTGTAAATTCTTATTTACCTAATGATATTTCTGTACAATGGGCAAAAATAGTACCTAATTTTTTTAATGCTCGTTACAGTGCTATTTCACGTCGTTATCGTTATTTCATTTATAATTATAAGTGCCGATCTTCTATTTTTTATTCACAATATTATTGTTTTTCTAAAATGAGATTAGATGTTAATAAAATGAAATTAGCGGGTAATAATTTAATAGGGGAACATGATTTTAGTTCTTTTAGAGGAAGAGGTTGCCAATCAAAAACTCCTTGGAGGCAAATTATTTATTTTAATATATCTAGACAGGATAGATTAGTAATTATTGATATTGAAGCTAATTCTTTTTTATATCGTATGGTTCGTAATATTGTAGGCTGTTTAATAGATATTGGGTCCTCTAAAAAAAAAATAACTTGGATACAATATTTATTGAAAAATAAAAATAGAAATTTAGGTGGTGTAACTGCCAAAGCGTCTGGTTTATATTTAATTTTTGTTCATTATCCTTTAGTTTTCAATCTTTCAAGGAATATTTGTAGAAAATTTTTTGTTATATAGACACGTATATTTAAAATTGCAATATAGAATGTTGTTTATTATTTTAATATATTTAATATATATAATATATACAAGATATAAGGGGAATTATGCTTTTATTCTAAATGGTTTTTTAACATATAAGATAGTATAAAATTTTTAAAAAATAATTATTATTTAAATCAAAGTAGCATTGGTACTTGTTAACTTGTTTTTTAACAAAAAAATGTAAGGTTTAAGTCATTAATGAGTCATATTTTTTTCATTAAACATAAAGTAGTATTTATCTTTTATAGGTAATGTTTTTATATCTTTTTATATAAAAAAATTTATAAATTATATAAAAGGTGGAGAGTATTCATGTACTATAAGTTAATTAATAATAAATTGTTATTACTGATAAAATGTTTAATTTTATTTTTTTTAATAATAGGTATATATATTATTTATTGGTATATATATATTCGGCACTTTTTTAGTAATATTCCTTATTCTACTCCTACTACAGTTTTTTCTCGGATAGTTGACTTAGAGCCAAATAGCTTATATTCTAAACAAGAAATTATTTTAATGTTAGTTAATAATGGATATCGTAATGTTAATTGTGTAGTTAAATCTGGACAATTTCATGTTAATAAAAATAGTATTGATTTGTTTCGCCGATCATTTTATTTTCCGGATGGTGTAGAATCATCTATTTATGTCAGGCTTACATTTTATAAAAATGCATTAATTGAAATAAAAAATTTGTTAAGTGATCTTAATTTAAGCTCTATTCGTATAGACCCTAAATTAATAGCACTAATTCAATTTAATGGTAAAAAAAAACAAATTTATTTACCTATCAATAAGTATCCTAATATTTTTATTACAATGTTATTGTCTATTGAAGATAGACGTTTTTTCATGCATGAAGGTGTGAATTTATATTCTATAATACGAGCTTTTTTTATAAATGTTATAGTTGGTAAAAATATTCAAGGTGGAAGTACTATTACACAACAATTAGTCAAAAATTTATTTCTTGATAATACACGATCAATGTGGAGGAAAATTAATGAAGGATTATTAGCATTAGTAATGGATTTTATTTATAGTAAAAATTTAATATTAGAAACATATTTAAATGAAGTATATTTAGGCCATGAAAAAAATGAACAGGTCCATGGATTTTCTTTAGCAAGTTTGTACTATTTTGGATGTCCTATTAACGAACTTAGTTTAGAGCAATATGCTTTATTAATAGGTATGTTAAAGGGAGCATCTTTATATAATCCTTGGTTACATCCGTATAAGGCATTAAATAGACGTAATTTAGTTTTGTATACGTTATTTAAGAGGCATATTATTAATAAAAAAACGTATAAAATTTTAGTTATGCGTGCTTTAAATGTACAAGATAAATCTAAAATAAAAAAATCTTATGTTATTTTAACTCAAATTATTAAAAAAAAATTAATTAAACATTTTAAAAATAAAACAAAAAGTTTATTTGGAATTCGAGTGTTTACTACTTTAGATATTATTTCTCAAGAGTGTGTTAATAAGTCGACTCAAGAAAGTATGCTTTTTTTTAAAAGAAGGATGAGGTTAAAAAATTTAGAAGCTGCTATGGTTGTAATTAATCGTTTTAGTGGAGAAATACAAGCTGTTTTAGGAGGTTCTGACCCTTATTATTTAGGATATAACAGAGCTTATTATGCTAGAAGATCAATTGGTTCTTTAGCAAAACTAATCGTATATTTGACTGCGTTAGAGGAACCTGATAAATATCAGTTAAATACCTGGTTATCGGGTAAACCAATTGCTTTGGCATTAAGTAATAAAAATTTTTGGGTTCCTAAGAATGATAATAATCAATTTGTTGATAAAATTATGTTAATAGATGCTTTTGTTCATTCGGTAAATATACCTACTGTTTCTTTAAGTATGAAATTAAGTTTAAAAAAGATAGTTGATAAATGGAAACATTTTGGATTATCTGAAAAGCAAATTTCTATGGTTCCATCAATATTTTTAGGGTCTATTAATCTAACTCCTGTAGAAGTAGGTCAAATTTTTCAAATTATTGCTAGTGGTGGTAATAAATTAAAGCTATCATTAATTAAAACGATATTATCTAGTGATGGAACGTTATTGTATCAAAATTTTCCAAAACCTAAAAGATTAGCTTCAGTTGAATCTACTTTTTTGATGCTTTATAGCATGCAAGAAGTTGTTACTAAAGGTACTGGTAAGTCTTTAGGATCAATGTTTAATTATTTTAATTTAGCTGGTAAAACTGGAACTACAAATAATTTAGTAGATAGTTGGTTTGTTGGAATTGATGGTACTCAAGTGGTAGTTGTTTGGGTTGGTCGTGATAATAATAAATCTTCACAACTTTATGGTGCTTCTGGAGCGATGGAGATTTACAAAAAATATTTAAAAAACAAACATCCTAAACCTTTGTTAATTTTGCCTCCTAATACTATAAAATTTTTTTCTATAGATAAACAAGGCAAAATAATAACAGATTTTTTAAATAAAAAAGTAGATAGATTTTTACCTATGTGGTGTGTTGTATCTAATAAATTTTGTTACAAACATTAACAACATCAATTTATTATATAGGAAGTATATAGTTTACTAAACATATTTTTTAGTAAGAATGTTTTGTATAAAAGGTTTTCATAAGTAGAAGTTTTTATTTTGTAGAGATGAAACTGCAGTATTGTCAAAATGTATTTTTTATAATTTTTATATTTGTAAAAATTATATAGATTATGTTAGAAATTTTAGTTAATTTGTTTTATATAAATAGTGTTAAGTAATAGTATATTATAAAAGCAGATAATTGTGCATTGTTAAAATTTGTATTATTTTTGAGACTACCGTAATGTTAATAAAATTATTATCTAAAATATTTAGGAGCCGTAATGATCGTGTTTTAAAAAAAGCACAAATAATTGTTGATCGTATTCATGCTTTAGAGCATGATTATTCTAATTTAAATGATATGCAGCTAAAAAATAAAACTAATCATTTTCGTATGCAGTTACTTCATGGGGAAAAATTAAATAATATTCTTCCTAAAGCTTTTGCAACTGTAAGAGAAGTAATTAAAAGAATATTCGGATTGAATTTATTTAATGTACAATTATTAGGTGGAGTTATTTTAAATCAATTTTGTGTCGCTGAAATGAAAACAGGTGAAGGTAAAACTTTGACGTCTACATTACCTGCATATTTAAATGCTTTGTCAGGAAAAGGTGTACATATAGTAACTATGAATGATTATTTAGCAAAAAGAGATGCATACCAAAATACTCCATTATTTAATTTTCTCAATTTAAAAGTAGGATTGAATCTTTCAGGAATGTCTTTAAAATGTAAAAAACAAGCATATTTATCAGATATAACTTATGGAACAAATAATGAGTATGGCTTTGATTACCTTAGAGATAACATGGTTTTAAATCCAGAAGATAGAGTTCAAAGACAGTTACATTATGCATTGATAGATGAGGTAGATTCTATATTAATTGATGAATCTAGAACTCCATTAATAATATCTAGTGCTTCAGAAAATCGTTCGGAATTATATTTTAAAATAAATAAATTAATTCCTCATTTCATTCAGCAAAAAAATGAAAGTAGTGAAACATCAAAAGATGTTGGAGATTTTTATATAAACGAAAAACAGCGTGAGATATATTTGACAGAGCAAGGTTTAGTTAAAATGGAAAAATTATTAATTAAGGAAAAATTAATGAAGGTTAATGAATCGTTGTACTCTTCCGAAAATATTGCGCTGATGAATTGTGTTATAGCTTCTTTACGTGCTCATAAATTGTTTATAAAAAATGTAGATTATATTGTTAAAGATAATAAAATTGTCATTATTGATGAGCATACTGGTCGTTTGATGGAAGGAAGGCGTTGGTCTGATGGAGTTCATCAATCAATAGAAGCAAAAGAAAGGGTAAAAATTAAAAATGAAAGTCAAACATTAGCATCTATTACTTTTCAAAATTATTTTAAGTTATATGATAAATTATCGGGTATGACAGGCACTGCGATTACTGAGTCTTTTGAATTTAATCAAATTTATAATTTGGATACTATTGTAATACCAACTAATTTTCCAATGATTCGTCAAGATTTACCTGATTTAGTATATATGACTGAAAAAGAAAAAATTAATGCTGTTATCAAAGATATTCAAAGATGTATGAACAACAAACAACCAGTATTAGTAGGGACGATATCTATTGATAAATCAGAGTTTATATCTAAAAAATTGAAAAAATTGGGGATTAAACACAATGTTTTAAATGCTAAGATTCATGAACAAGAGGCTCGAATTATAGCAGAAGCTGGTCAAATGAGTGCAGTTACTATTGCTACAAACATGGCTGGAAGAGGTACAGATATTGTTTTAGGAGGTAGTTTAGAATGCTTTACTTCGTCTAATAATAAGAAAAACATAGAAGATGCTAAAAAAGAATGGAAAATTCAACATGATCTTGTGTTATCGGTAGGAGGATTACATATAATTGGCACAGAAAGACATGAGTCAAGACGTATTGATAATCAATTAAGAGGTAGATCAGGGAGGCAAGGTGACAATGGATCTTCTAGATTTTATCTTTCAATGGAAGATCCTCTTATGCGCCTTTTTTCTTCTGATAGAATTATAATGATGATGCGACGATTAGGAGTTAAAGAAAACGAAGCGATACAGCATAAATGGATAACTAGGGCTATTTTTAGTGCTCAAAAAAAAATTGAAAATCGGAATTTTGATATTCGTAAAAATCTTTTAGACTATGATAATATAGTTAATAATCAACGTTGCATTATTTATCAACAAAGGAATCAATTAATTGATTCTAAAAACATTAGTAAATTAATTATGGAAATATCATTTGATGTATTTTCTACGATTACTAGTATATACATTTTTAATGATATCCTTAATAAGGATTGTTTATATAATTTACAACGTTATATAAAAAATAATTTTAACATTAATATTTCAATATTAAACGATTACGATCGTAACATTGTGTTGTCTAAAAGTCAAGTTATTAACTATATTGTTAAAAAATTTCGATATCATTATAAAAAGAAAGTTCGTATGATTGGTTTAAATAACATACAAAGAATTGAAAGATTAATTATGATACAATCGTTAGATTTTTTTTGGAAAGAACATTTATCTTCTATGGATTATTTAAGAAATGGTATTTATTTAAGAGGGTATGCTCAAAAAGATCCTAAACAAGAATACGAAAGAGAATCTTTTATTATGTTTTCCAAAATGCTTAAAAATTTAAAGTACAAAGTAATATCAGATTTAAGTTTTTTATGTACGTCTGAATGTATTGAGAAATAGTATAATTTAGACATAAAGTAATTTAATAAAATTTTTTACTAAAATAAATAAGTATTAATTCAATATGTTTATTATATTAAAATAGTACTTAAACTGAAAAAATGAATTTATAAAAGTATAATTTACTTATATTTATAATATAATTTAATTTTTTTGTTATTAGCTAATCTTTTATAAATTATATAAGTATAGCGTTTGAATATAGTTTGTATTTCATTAAAATACTTGTGTATATACATTTTTTTGATAGCGTAATAAATTTTTTTAAAATAATATACATGTTTAATGGGTTATGTTAATTATATGTTCTATATTATTTAAAAAAAAAATTTATAAAAAATATTTTTTGGGTTATTTTTTATTTTTTTGAATAGTTTACATTATATTTTTTATATACTTTTAATATCGTAAATGTAATTTTATATATAAATAATTATATAATAAGGTTATTAAATATGTCTTTTACATTGTTATTGTTATAATTATGCTGTTTACGTAGCAGTAAATGATGTGGATTACTATGTATTTAGTGAGCTATTGACAATAATAAATAAGATAATGTTTATTATAATAATATTATTAGTCATCATTAACAATGATATGTTTATATAAAAAAATAATGTATTATTAAATAATAAAATAAATTATTTTTAATAAAATAAAATAAATTATTTGTTCTGAAAATTTCAAATAAGTTATTTTTTATATGTATTTTACTAGTATTTGCAATTTTAAACATGTTTTAATATATTTAAGCATTACTAAATAATGTAACATTACAATGTTAAAAAAATTGAATATGATTTATATATAAGTAATATATTTAGTATTTTTAAAAAGTTGTTTATTTTATTTTAAAAAAAAAGTATTTATAGTATATAGTATGATATTAGATTTATTTTCAAAACAAAATATTTTTTATGTAATAAATAGTAATGGAGTATATTTTCATCAAAAAGTATAGTATTAAATAATTTCAAATTTTGTTGTAGAAAAAACATTACTATTTATTAAGTGAATAAATGCAATTTGATTATTATAGCGTTATATATATAAAATATTTGTGATATATATTTTTTAGAATACTTTACAGGTATTTATACATTTATTTATAATAAAAAATATAATTTAATATTTTAAAATTGCTCAAATTTAATTATGTACAAAAAAAATAGTTTATTGTTAATTCAAAGTTGTATTTTTTAAAAAAAATATATTTATAAAATAATGATATATTAATAAATTTTTTGTATTTAAGGTTTTTTTAAAATAAACATTAAATTTTTTATAAAATAGTAGTATATTAAAATTTTTTAAAAATATTTTTTTATACGCTTAAAATGTTTTTAATAGTCATATTATTTATAATTTGTTTTAAATATAATTTAGCCGTTAATTATTTTTTTATATATTTAAGATATTAAATATAAGTTTTAAATATTATAAAAACATAATTTTATTACAAATTATTAATTTAATTATACAGCATTTACTATTTTTTGTTATGTTTTGTATTATTTGTTATTAAATTTATTTATTTACAAATGATAATTATCATATTTTATAAAATAAAGTTAGATAAATGTTCTTTATAAGAAACATATAAACAAATAGGAATGGAGCTTATGTCAGAAAAATTCTATAATGATATAGATCCAATAGAAACATGTGAATGGAAAGATTCAATTAATTCAGTAATTCAAACAGAAGGAGCTGATCGGGCTAAGTATTTGATTAAACAAATGATAAAAATTCTCGAAAATAAAGATGACAAATATTTACCTCATTCTTTATTAATCACTGACCATATTAATACAATATCATATGTAGATGAATGTGAGTATCCAGGTGACTTGTTTTTGGAACAAAAAATATGTGCAGCAGTGCGATGGAATGCTATTATGATGGTGTTACGAGCTTCTAAAAAAAAATTAGATTTAGGAGGTCATTTATCTTCTTTTCAATCTTCCGCTAGTATTTATGAAGTATGTTTTAATCATTTTTTTAAAGCTTCGAATATAGATAGTACGGGTGATTTAGTTTATTTTCAAGGGCATATATCACCTGGAATTTATTCTCGGGCTTTTTTAGAAGGTAGATTATCAAAGAAACAATTAAACAATTTTCGTCAAGAATTAGAAGGTAATGGTTTATCTTCTTATCCTCATCCAAAGTTAATGCCTGAATTTTGGCAATTTCCTACGGTTTCAATGGGTTTATCTGCAGTATGTTCTATTTATCAAGCGAGATTTTTAAAATACTTACATAATAGAGGTTTAAAGGATACTACAAATCAAACAGTATATGTTTTTTTAGGCGATGGAGAAATGGATGAAGTAGAAGCAAAAGGATTATTGGTTACAGCTTCTAGAGAAAAATTAGATAATCTTATATTTATAATTAATTGTAACTTACAAAGATTAGATGGTCCTGTTTTCGGTAACGGAAAAATTATTAGTGAATTAGAAATGATTTTTAAAGGATCTGGTTGGTCAGTTATTAAAGTTATTTGGGGAGGGGCATGGGATAAATTATTTAAAAAAGATGTGACTGGAAAACTAATACAGTTAATGAATGAAACTTTAGATGGTGATTATCAAAGATTTAAATCGAAAAATGGAGCTTATATTAGAAAAAATTTTTTTGGAAAATATGTGGAAACTGAAAATTTAGTAAAAGATATGAGTGATGAAGAAATCTGGGAACTAAATAGAGGTGGGCATGATTTTAAAAAAATTTTCTGTGCATTAAAGAAAGCAAAGTCTGTTGTTAATCAACCTGTGGTTGTTTTGATACATACTGTTAAAGGATATGGAATGGGTCCTTTAGTAGAAAGTAAAAATATAGCCCATCAAATTAAAACAATTGATTTTAATAGTTTAAAATATATACAAAAAAAATTTAATATTCCAGTCAGTTTAGAAGACATAGAGAATCTTAATTTTATTTCTTTTAAAAAAAATTCTTCTGAATATAATTACATACATACTCAGAGACACAAATTAGGAGGATATATTCCAAAACGTCTTCCTAAGTTTACAGAAACGCTAGATCTGCCAAAGTTAGATGCTTTTAAAGATTTACTAAGAAAGCAAAGTAAGCAAATTTCTACTACTATTGCTTTTGTTCGTATTATTAATATTTTGTTAAGAAAAGATTCAATAAAAAATAGAATAGTACCTATTATAGCTGATGAAGCACGTACTTTTGGAATGGAAGGGTTATTTAGAAAACTAGGTATATATAATAGTTGTGGTCAACAGTATATACCTCAAGATAAAAATCAAATTTCTTATTATAAAGAAAGTGTAAAAGGACAAATTTTACAAGAAGGAATTAATGAAGTAGGAGCTGTGTCTTCTTGGATAGCAGCGGCTACATCATATAGTATAAATAATTATCCAATGATTCCGTTTTATGTATTTTATTCTATGTTTGGTTTTCAAAGGATAGGAGATTTATTATGGTTAGCGGGGGATCATCAAGCTAGAGGTTTTTTAATAGGAGGCACTTCTGGGCGAACTACTTTAAATGGTGAAGGTTTACAACATGAGGATGGACACAGTCATATTCATGCTTTAACCATACCTAATTGTGTTTCTTACGATCCTGCATATGCGTATGAATTATCAGTAATAATTGAAGATGGTTTGCGTAGAATGTATGGTTCTTTACAAGAAAATGTATATTTTTATATTACAACTTCAAATGAAAATTATGTTATGCCTAGTATGCCTGAAAATGTTGAAGAGGGTATTTGTAAAGGTATTTATAAGTTAAAAGAGATAGATGGTAAGTGTGCTAAAGTACAACTGATGGGATCAGGTGCAATTTTAAAAAATGTATGTATTGCTGGAGAAATATTATCAATTGAATATGGAATAGGATCAAGTATTTATAGTGTAACATCTTTTACTGAATTAGCTAGAGATGGACAAAATTGCGAACGCTGGAATAACTTAAACCCTGAAAAATCTCTAAAAGTCCCTTACATTGCACAGATAATGAATTCTGATCCTGCTGTAGTTTCTACTGATTATATGAAACTATATGCGGAACAAGTAAGAAATTATGTTCCTGCTATTTCATATAATGTACTTGGTACAGATGGATTTGGAAGATCTGATAGTAAAAATAAATTAAGGTATTTTTTCGAAATTGACGAATACCATATTGTAGTAAATGCTTTAAGTGCATTAGTAAAATGTGGTAAAATTGATAAACAATTATTTTTTAAAGCGGTAACAAAATATAATGTTGATACTCAAAAAGTTAATCCTAGCTTAATATAAGAGGGGTATTGTGGAAATTGAAGTTAAAGTTCCTGATATTGGATTAGAAGAAGTAGAAATAATTGCAATATTAGTACAGGTAGGAGATTACATAGTAAAAGATCAAGAAATTGTTACTGTAGAAGGAGAAAAAGCATCTATAGATATTCCTTCAAAATACAATGGTATTGTAAAAAAAATTTTAGTTAAAATAGGAGATTTAGTTAAAAAAAATTCTTTAATGTTAATAGTAGATATAAAATCTATTAATTATGTTAGTGAAAATGCAAGTAAAAAAAATATTGACAAATTATGTGTAGATAATATTTGTAAAATATTGCCAAAAAAGCATCATACAGTAGATTATATGCCTAATAATTGTTTTTATGATAAAAAATTTGTTCATGCCTCACCTTTAGTTAGAAAAATGTCTAGGGTCATGAATATTAATTTAAGTAACATTAAAGGCAGTGGTGTGAATAGTCGCATTTTAAAAGAAGATCTGAATAAACATATTCGTATGTTAGATGAATCAATTGAATGTAATAATAAAAATAGCAGTAATATTTTAGAGAAAATTACTGAGTTAAAAAACGATTTAGATAAATTTGGATCCATTAAAAAAGTACGAATGAGTTATATTCAACGAAAAGTAAGTAAAAATTTGTCTAGTTATTGGGTACAAATTCCTCATGTTACACATTTCGATGAAGTAGATGTTACTAACTTAGAGTCTTTTAGAAAAAAAATAAATAATAAACAATCAACGCAGACTATAATTAAAAAAAATATAAATGTAACATTATTAATTTTTTTAATTAAAATAGTTACCTATGCTTTAAAAAAATTTCCTATTTTTAACAGTTCTTTATCAGAGAATAAACAATACATTTTTTTAAAACAATATTATAATATTGGAGTAGCTGTTAATACTGCTAAAGGGTTATTAGTTCCTGTAATTAAAAATGTTGATAAAAAAAATATTTATGAAATTTCTCAAGAATTAAAAAAAATTTCTGAAAAATCTCGTACAGAAATGTTAAAAATATCAGATATGGAAGGAGGTTGTTTTACAATATCTAATTTAGGAAAATTAGGAGGTACTTATTTTACACCTATAATTAATTCTCCAGAAGTAGCTATTTTAGGTATTAGTAAAGTTTCTCAAAAATTAGTTTGGAAAAACAATGAATTTGTACCACGATTGATGTTACCATTATCTATGAGTTATGATCATCGCGTAATTAATGGTATGGAGGCTGCTCATTTTATTACATGTATTAGTGAATATTTATCAGATATTAGATTGCTGTCTATTTAAAGTTTTTTTTGTTTTTTAAGTAAATTTACATTTATAAAAAATAATATAAGAATGTTTACATCAAAATATAATAAATAAAACATAATATTACTGATTAAGGAAAAAATTTAATGAGTTGTAACATTTATACTGAAGTAGTAGTTATTGGAGGTGGTCCTTCTGGGTATTCTGCTGGATTTAGATGTGCAGACTTAGGATTAGATACTGTTTTAGTAGAACAATATCCTAATTTAGGAGGAGTATGTTTAAATGTAGGATGTATACCTTCTAAAGCGCTGTTGCATATAGCTAAAACAATTAAAGATGTGAAGCATTTGTCTAAATGTGGCGTATTATTTAATACATTGCAAATTGATATTTGTAAAATTAGACTATGGAAAAAAAATTTAATAAAAAAATTGTCGGAAGGGTTAACATACTTATCTAATAAAAGGAATATTCAAGTATTAACTGGAATAGGATCATTTGTTACTGCAAATCATTTATTAGTACGTAATAGTCAGTCTAAAGATTTTAATATATTTTTTAAGAAAGCAGTTATTGCTATTGGATCAACTCCTGTCATGTTAAATAATGTTCCTTATTTAGATGAAAGAATATGGACATCTAATGATGCTTTATGTTTATCAATGATTCCTAAACGTTTTTTAATTATTGGAAGCGGAATTATTGGTTTAGAAATGGCGACAATATATAGTGCGTTAGGATCTATAGTAGATGTTGTAGATACAAATTCTCAAATTTTTGCATCTGTAGATCAAGACTTAGTGAGTAATTTTTTAAAAATTGTTAGTATGGATTTTAAAATTATATTAAATACTCAAGTATTAAAAATTAAAGCAAAAGATAATGGTATTTGGGTCACATTAAAAAATAATAGCAATATAGATAAATTAGTTTGTTATGATGCAGTATTGATTGCTATAGGGCGTAAAATAGATTTAGAAAATTTAAATTTGAAAAAAATAGGAGGAGTTTCTATTAGTAATTTAGGAAATGTTTGTGTTAATGATCAATTATGTACTAATATACCAAATATTTATGCTATCGGAGATGTTGTTGGTTACCCAATGTTAGCACATAAAGGGATTTATCAAGGGAAAATAGTTGCTGATATAATTGCAGGTAAACAAGTTTTTTTTGACCCATTAGTAATTCCAGCAATAGCTTATACTAATCCAGAGTTAGCTTGGGTAGGAGTGACTGAAAAAGAAGCTATAGAAAAAAATATAAAATATAAAAAATCGGTATTTCCATGGTCAGTATCAGGTAAAGCAATTATATCTAATGCTCATGTTGGGCAAACGAATTTAATTTTTGATGATGTATCTAAACGTATCATTGGGGGGGCTATTTTGGGACCAAATGCAGGAGAATTATTAGGTGAAATTAGTTTAGCGATTGAAATGGGTTGTTATGCTGAAGATATTTCATTAACGATGCATGCACATCCTACTTTATATGAAACAATAGGAGGCGCTTCTGAAGTTTTACAAGGAATTTCTACAGATCTTATAAATAATTGAATGAATATAGTAATATTAACATTTAATAAAACTTTTTTTGTAAAAATTATTAAAATAATTTATATATGTATATATATAATTTTTTTTAAACAATGGATATATCATTATATATGTTAATATATATATTAACGTTATTAATATAAAATGTTTTTTTAAATAATAGTATATAAATTATTAAAAACAATTTTGAGATTAAATCATTTTAAATATATATGAAATATAATAAATATTATTTATATACTTATTGCTATCCAAAATTATGGAATGTAATTTTTTTTATATAAAATGTAACATAAATATGTTTTTAAGTATTTTATGGTGAACATTTTTGTAAATGAATATAAATTTAAAACGTTAATTTTATTTATTAAAAAATTTTTTAGTAATTAAATAACTATACTAAATTATATTTATCAAAATTATATACAAATATAATTATTAGTTTTTAATAGGACATACACTGTCATATTTTAAATATGTTATAGTTAATAATATTCTATGTATGATAAAATAAATAATTTATAAACTATTTTTTTTACGAATTATATACTGAAAGACATACCACATCCACATGTTGTTTTAGCATTAGGATTTTTTATAACAAACTTAGATCCTTCTAAATTTTCTATATAATCTATTTCTCCTCCAATTAAATATTGGACACTAACTATATCAGTAACAATGGGAACTTCGGAGTGTTGTATAATAATATCAGTTTTTTTTATTTGGTTATCTAAAGCAAATCCGTAAGTAAATCCGTTACATCCTCCTCCTGTAATATAAACTCTAAATTTTAAATTTTTTTCATTTTTTTTTTAATTGTTTCTATAATGTTGTTTATTGCGAATTTAGTAATTTTGATGTGAACGTTATATTTGTTTTTCATTATATGATACTTTTATTTAGTAAATTATAGTTATGAGTTACATTAGATAATATTAATAAAATTACTAATTATTATTTATGAATGCTGGTATTTAAGCAATATAATTTTTGTATAATGATAAATATTAATTTCAATAGTATGTATTAAAATATATTTATTATTACTGATGTTATATTAGTAGTTATTTGATATGTCGTCAACTGTTAGTTATCATGTATTATATAAATAATAATTATACTTTTTCTTCATGTATTTGAATAACATTAATATATGTTTATTTAGATAAATATTTTAAATTTATTAAATTTTAGTGTAATATATATATTATATATTTTTTGTATAAAACATTATTTCATATATTCGTATTTTTTTAAAAAATAGTATGTATTTTAAATTTTTTCAAATTTTTATTTGTTGAATAGATAAATTATTTATTAGATTAATGTATTGTATTATCGACGTTTTTAGAAATTTTCATTAGTGATATTTTTGTGTATATTTTATTTTTTGATAAAATATAAAATATATAAATAAATTTTTTAATTTTATTAAAATAGTCTAATGAGTAGTATTATTATTAATAATACTATTTTTATTAGTTAAAATTTTTTGTAAATTATAATATGTATGATTAAAATATATTATAATGAGATAATAAAATATTTATTTTTAATAATATAGTATTATACGATTTATATATTTCTATTGTAAGTAAGGTAATATTATTAATTCTAATATATCATTTATTATAGTATTTAAATATGCGAAAATTAATAATTTTAGTTATATATTTAAAATGTGAATATGTTAATAGTATTTAAACAATTTTTAAATTTATCTAATTTTAAATTAAATTTTTTTAGTAATATTTATTTAAATTTTGTAATTATAAATAAATTTATTTTATTTATATTATTAAATATAATGATGATTTTTAAAAAATTTTTTAGTTTTATTATTAGATAATATTTTTATGTTAATAGATATTAAATTTTATTTCAGTATATTTGTATAAATATTAGATAATATAATATTTATTAATTTAGATTTAGTGATAAAATTAGTAATTTTTTTAAATAAATGATTTAATAAATAGTATTTATAGTTATTAATGTATTTAACAACAAAATATTGTTATTTAGTATTTGAACAATTTTTTATTAGGTAAAGTAATTTAAAAAATTAATATATTTAAATTAACGAATGTTGTAATTTGAAAAATTTATATTTTTTACTGAAAAATAATATTATTATTAATAATAATATTTTTTTTAAAATTTTTAAATTTTTTAGTTGTCTTAAAAATTGTAAAATATATTTTTATATTAATGATATTTATTTATCTAATTTGGTAATAGTCTAAAATGTATTAAATTGTTATGAAGTTAGCTATTGAGAATATTGTTTTTATAAATATTTTAATGTTTAGATTGGAGCTTTCAATTTACTTTTTATGAAGATCGTTTATTTATTTCAATAGTTCATTTATCTTTTTATTTTTATTGACATTAAATCAATATTATTATCAATAGTAAAAAATTATTTTTTTTATACCTTTTTATATATTATAATAATTTATTATATTTTATTATTTTTGTTTTAATTTTTTTGTTATTTTTACATTCATGATCTTATTCTTTATTTTTTATTGTTAAATAATAATTAGATTATTATAAATTAATTTATTTAATAATTTTTTTTTTAAATTATTTAATTTTAAAAAATTAGGTATCTTTGTCTTTATTTTAAATATTTTTCATACTACATATGAGTATACTGATATTACTATTTATGAGTTAATAATTTATCAAATATTTTTAACTTTTATGAATTATATTATTTGTGAGTACATTTTATTATATTTTTAAAGTTAATAAATTGTCAGATTTGTATATTTGTAATGTGTTTTATATTTTTTTTATTTTTTTTAAACATTATTAATAAATTTTTTATATACTATTTTAGTATTATAGCTAATATGGATTATATGTGAATTAGTCGTTTTATGATACATTTTAACGTATTCTTTGTTAAGATATAAAAGAATATTAAATATTGTTATTGACAATATCTTACATAAGATATAATTTGTTACAGCGTTATTATCGTACATTTATTAACGTTTATTATTTGAGATTTTGTAATATGATGAATTTTTTTTATATTCAATGATTTTTTTATTTTAGTATAGATATATCAAAAGTTAACTTTTAAAAACTTGATTGATTTGTTTATATATTATGTATTGTTGATTAATTGAATTTATTTTTTATATGTATTTTAATGTATAATGAAGTGTATCTTTATTTATGCAATTATTTCTGATAACATTTAAAATGTTTTTTAGTCTTATGTTATTAGTTAATAGAATATTTTTTGAATGATTTACAACAAATATACTTATTTATTAAATAAATTTATTTAATAGTGTAAATTATATTTTCATATCTCTTATTATTATTTTTATAAAGATAAAATATATATATATTTATTTGTTATAATTTAAATGTTTATTTGGCATAGTAATTAAATAAATAAAATTAATTTAATTTTTTTACTTATGTTTTTACTTGACATTTTAAATACTTAATGTAATTAATTAGATGGTCAAAGATCATTATTATCAGAGTTATCAGATTCTTAATGTAAGAATTTTAATATATAATATTAATATTATTAATTACAATATACATATGTTATTAAGATAGATTTTTTAAATACTCTAATTTTTTTATTTTTTCAATAAAATTTTATTTGTTATTTATAATTTGTAATATAAGATTATTAATTAACAAAGTTGCTAATAGTAACATAATTACATTTTTTATAATTTCATATAATAAATGTATTAACTAAAAAATAGTTTTTTATATTAGATTTAAAATTTAATAATATTTAAGAAATAATTAAAATTTTTGTAAATAAGTTTTATATAACTATATTTTAAAAAAAAAGTTTAAGGTTATATAACTATAAAAAAATGGTAAATGTGTTTTTATGTTTTTTATTAAGGATATCCATTTTGCATAAATTATTTAATTATTAGCACATTTTATAAGTTAATGTTTTAAGTTAAATGTAGTATTTAGAGTATTTAACTATTTATTATACATGTAAATTAATAATTTTAGTTAAAAAATGTTTTAAAATATATAAGTATAGTTTTAATAATTTTTTATTATTAATAAGTAACAAATTACATATATTTTTTATTTTCATGTTTATTAGATTTTTTAGATATTTAATAACGTTTTATAAAAAATATTGTTGTACATTAATTTATGTTAGTGATAATGATTATTCATATATTCTAATATTTTAAAATTTAAATATAATTAAAATTTGTAATTTTTTCAGTATTTATAATTTAAATTTATAATATTTTTTTATATAATAGTAATATTTAAGTATATTTGATGTATTTTATGACAATTTTTTTCATTCTTGTAATGTAGATAATATTTTAGTTAAATCAGTTTTTTAGTTAAATTTATATTATTAATAATTTATAATTAATTATTTTTTATTAAACATTTGGCGTATTGGACTTAATTTAGAAACAAAATGTTTATATATAATATCATGTACGTTACCTGCTCCTTGTATTAAAACGATGTTTTTTTGAAATAATTTTTTTTTCAATATACTTAGTATATTATTATAATTTGTAATTAAAGTAGGTTTTAAATTGCTAACAGTGATAATTTTTTTACAAAGGTCTATACTGTTGTATCCTGGAATTACACATTCTTCAGCTGAAAATACATTTAACATTAATAAATTATCAACTAAAGATAAGACAGATATAAATTGTTTAAAGAGGTCTTGTGTTCTGCTAAATTTATGTGGTTGAAAAATCATTGTTATCTTTTTATCTTTCCATCCATTTCTAATAGTTTGAATATTATATAATATTTCATTAGGATGATGTCCATAGTCACTTATTATCATTAGTTTACTATGTTTATTATTTTTTAATGTTAAATTAAAGTGGCCTAATAATTCAAATCTTTTTTCAATACCTTTAAATTTTTTTAAAGCTTTTAAAATAATAGTAGGATGAATTTTTTGTATTAATGCTGTTATTACAGACGCTGTAGCGTTTAGTGCATTGTGTTTTCCAGGTAAATTTAAAGTTATATTTAATATATTTTTTTTGTTTCGAACTAATGTGAAGTAACATTTAAAGTTTATTTGATAATAGTTTACTATACGAAAATCAGATTTTTGGCTAAATCCATAAGTTATAACTTTTGATGTAATTTTTTTTATAATTTGATTTATTCCAAGATTATCTATGCAAATAATAGAGATTTTGTTATTGGGTGTATTATTTAAAAATTTAATGTATGTTTGTTGTAAATTATTAAAATTATTTTGGTAGTTTCTAAGGTGTTCATGTTCTATATTAGTTAATATTGCAACATTTGGTTGTATATACACTAAAGATCCATCGCTTTCATCTACTTCTACAATAAAATATAAGCCCTTTCCGGTTTTTGAAAAACTTTTTATATCTTTTACTATTCCTCCATTAATTAAGTTAGGATATAATTTAGCTTCATTGTATATATTAAATATTATTCCTGTTGTAGTGGTTTTTCCATGGCTTCCAGTAATTGCTATTGTGTATTTTTTTTTAGAAATTATTGAAAGCATTTGAGCTCTTTTTAATATTGGTATATTTAATTTTATAGCTGTTATTATTTCTATATTATTTTTTGGTATTGCACTAGATATTACAACAATATTAGCTTTTAATACATTTTTATATGAATGCTTGAAAGATATTAATGCACCCATGTTTGAAAGTTTTTTTGTAAAAAGGTTTGGGTTAAGATCAGACCCACTAATTTTATATTTTTTTTTTATTAAAAAATTGGCGATACTACTCATTCCAATACCACCTATTCCTACAAAATGTATCATATGTTTCTTATTTAATAAGAAATGTACTTTATGATTATTTTTTTTCATTTTTTTTAAAAAAAGTATTAACAATATATTATTATAATAATATTACTTTTTATGTGCTTTTGACAGTAAATAATTTTTTTCAATAATTTTTATTATTTTTTGTGTACTTTGAGTATGTATTTTTGTGTAAGATTTTTTTGCCATAAAGATTAATTTTTTTCTATTTAATTGTAAAATAGTATTTATTAGAACTTTTGTTGTTAAATTTTTTTCTTCAATTAATTTTGCAGCTCCTATATTATATAAAGGTAAAGTATTCCAGTATTGTTGTTTATCTTTGTGAGGATATGGGATGAATATTGCTCCTAATCCAATTGTGCTAATTTCACTTACAGTTAAAGCTCCCCCTCTAGATATTATTAAATCTGCCCATAAATATGCACTTTTTATGTCTTTTATGAACGTAGATGTTTTAAATATATTTTTTCTTTTTATACTATAAAATTTTTTCAGTTTTGTTGTAATATTATCACCAATTTGATGCCAAATTAAAATTTTTGTATTTAATAACAATGAAACTTTTGGTATGAAATAATTAATTATCATAGACCCTTGACTACCACCCAATACTAGTATTCTTATTGGTCCTTTTCTATTTTTGAATCGTACGAAAGGAGATGGAATATTAAGTAGTTCTGGTCGAATTGGATTGCCTACTTCAATTGCATTTTTGAGTGTGTTAGGAAAAGCTTGTAATGTTTTGTTAGCTAATTTGCTTAATATTTTATTAGTTAATCCTGCTATTTTATTTTGTTCGTGTATAATTAAAGGAATTTTTTGTTTATATGCAACGAGTGCTCCTGGAGCTGAAATATAACCACCCATTCCTAATATTAAATCAGGTTTATATTTTTCGATTATTAGTTTAGATTGTTTATAAGCTCTAATTAATTGAAATGATGTTTGTATGATTGAATATAAATTAGTTTTATGTAAACCTGTAATGGAAATAGAGTATATAGGAAATTTATTACAAGGAATAATTAAAGATTCTATATGATTTTTGGTTCCTATCCAACATATGTTCCATTTTTTTTTTAATAATTCTTCAGCAATTGTAATACCTGGAAATACATGTCCACCAGTTCCTCCTGCCATAATTATTATTTTTTTATTAGTCATTAGAGATCTCTGAAAATATGTTTATAATTTATTTATATATTTCTTAGAATTTGTTTTAAGCATTTGTTATTCATTTTATGAGCTGCTTTTCGTAAAATAAATTTTTTTTATACTTGATAAGTAATAAAGTTAATTTTTTCAGTAATTAGATATTAATAGTTATCATTGTGTTCGTTATAATATAAATATTTAAATATAAATTAATAAATAAAGGAATATAATTAAAAAAAATTTTTTATTTAATAGAATTTTAAATTTTTAATTATATACGTATATAATATTATATAAATGATTAATTAAATTAATTTTGTTTGAATACGTTTAATTTTTTTTAGATAATGTGGAATGTATAAAATTTGTACGTATTTTAAGTTATCATTTTAATCTTTAAATTAATTTTACGAATCTCATATTTATTAATTTTTTTATTTAAATGTTATTTACAATTTATTAAGTTGATATTTATAGTTGAATTTACTTATTCAGTACTTTCATAAGTACCTTTTATTTTTCAAGATGGTAGTGTTTGATAATAATTAATCTAATTATTATAAACATACTACTTTCTATAATTATCAAATATAATATAGTTTGATGATTAGAGATAAATGATATAGTAAATAATAGTAATCTTTAATATAACAATTATTTCTAAATAAAACTTTATTAAAAATATAACATTGTTATTGGAATAGTAATAGATTTTTTTATAAATTTTAAAAAATTATACTGCTTTTATTAATTTTTTTTAAAATAATAAGTAACATTATAGGTTAATGTCAGTGTAAAAAAAATTTTAGTTACATTTTTTTTAAAAATAAATTTTTTATTTGATATTTAGAGTTGTTTATTAAGATTATTTATTATAATAATAATTATTATAATAATTAGTTTAATAAGTATTATTTTAGGTATTAGTTGATGTATTTAAGTAAAATTATAAGATATCTTAATATATAATGTGTATAAAAAATTTCTTTAATAAAGAACGTTAACGTATATTTTAAACTAATAGTAATTAATTGAGATTTTGTTATTGTTATTATGTTAATATAATATATGTGATCAATTCAGATAATATAGTATTAAAAAATTTTTTTATACTTAATATAAGTTTGTTATACAATTATATTGTAATAATTTTCCTAAATTTTTTTATATATGCTTCAATATTTTTTTTGATAATTTTTTGAATGATTCCCCCCTTTCTTCAAAATTTGTAAATTGATCAGTACTACTACATCCAGGAGAAAGAAGTATAACATCATTTGATGTTATTTCTGATTTTATCAAATGCATTGCTTGATTTAATGTTAGGGTACATGATGATATATAAGGAAAGATATTAAAAATGTGCTTTCCATCTACTCCATAACAGTATATTTTAATTTTTTTATTTTTTAGGTATTTTTTTAATGCATAAAAATTTGCAGATTTAATATTACCTCCTAATAATAATCGTAATGTACCTTTTGTTCGTACATTTTTTATCGCTGCAATAGTACTTCCAATATTAGTTGATTTTGAATCATTAATACATGTTATATTATTTTTTTTGTAGATTGTTTGAAATCTATGACTTAGTCCATTAAATTTATAAAGTGTTTTTAGAGTAATATTTCTAGAAAACCCTATTGTATCGGATATTGCAAGTGTAACTAAAACATTTTCGAAATTGTGAGACCCACGTAATAATATATTATTTAAATTTATTACTTTTTTATATTTATGGTATACCCATGTTGTTGAATGGCGTTTAACTAAATGGTAGTCACCATAGTTAATACCAAAAGTAATTTTTTTTTGTTGTTTATGTATATTTTTTTTAAAAAAATTGTTTTTGGTATTTAAGATGCATATGTTAGCATTGTTGTAAATTTTTAATTTTGTATGTTTATAAAGATTAAAATTAGAAAAATATCTATCCATATGATCAGGGGTAATATTAATAATTACAGCTATATATGCTTTTAAAGAATTAATAGTTTCTAATTGAAAACTAGACAATTCTAATATGTAAATATCACTTGGTTTTTCGAGTATACTTAGAGCAGGAATACCTATATTACCTCCTGTAGCGACTCTGATACTTGATTTTTTAGCTATTGTTTGTAATATAGAAGTAACTGTAGTTTTACCATTAGAACCAGTAATTGCAACAATAGGTTTATTTGTTTCTCTACAAAATAGTTCAATATCTCCTATTATTTCAATGCCTAAAGTAGAAGCTTGTTGTAATAAAGGATGAAACAAAGAAATACCTGGGCTAATAACAATTAAATCAGACTGAAAAATCCATGATTTTATGTCATTACCTAATTTTATTGCAATACGTTTAGGTATTTTATTAATGAATTTCAATCTTTTTAAATTGGTTTCAGTGTCAATTACTTTTGGATATATTCCTTTTTTAACAAAAAAATTAATACAGGATATTCCAGTAATTCCTATTCCCCAAATTAGTATTTTTTTATGTTTATAATTATATTTCATTATTAAAAAATTATTAAAGTAGTTAATCCAACGAATGTTAAGATTACTGAGATAATCCAGAATCGTGTTACTATTTTAGATTCATGATTTTGTAGTAATTCATAATGATGATGCAATGGAGCCATTAGAAAAAATTTTTTTCCAGTAGTTTTTATTGCAATAATTTGTATTATAACTGATATTGTTTCTAAAACAAATACTCCTCCTATAATAATTAGTAGAAGTTCTTGACGTAATAAAACAGATATTAATCCTAAGACACCTCCTAATGAAAGTGAACCAGTATCACCCATGAAAATTTGTGCTGGATAGCTATTGAACCATAGAAAACCTATACCAGCTCCAATAATAGACGTACATATAACAATTATTTCAGGAGTTTTTTTTAAATATAATACGTTGAATAATTGATGATAATGCACATTTCCAGTTATGTAAGCAATAATAGATAATCCAATTGATACTAGTATAATTGGTACAATTGCTAATCCATCTAACCCGTCAGTTAAATTTACAGCATTGCTAGTACCGATGATAGTAAAATAAGCTAATATAATATATCTGATTTTAAGAATAGGATGTATATTATGTAATAAAGGAATAATTAATTTAGTATGATTTACTTCGTTTTCTAAAAAATATATTATAAATATGATACTTAAAGCGATAAAAGATAGTAAAAGATATTTTTTTAATACAGTTAATCCGGTAGAATAGCTATTATTAATTTTAAGTTTATCGTCTATAAATCCAACTATTCCATATCCAATTAATATAAACATAATATACCAAACATATGTGTTTAGTAAATCGTTCCATAGTAATGTTGAAATTAATATAGACATTATAATTAGTATTCCTCCTATAGTTGACATTTTACTTTTACGAAAATAAGTTATTGAGTTTTTTTTATACATATTTTGACTAATTTGAGTTTTTATTATTCTTTTAGTAACAAATATTCCTACAGATAATATGATTATTAATGTTGTAAAGAAGCTAGCTAAAGATCTAAATAATATATTATGAAATGTTCCATATAAAAAAAATTTATTTATAGAGTTATTAAAATAATATATCAACATTTTTTATCTCTTTAATAAAAGGTTAATTACTGTGTCTAATTGATGGTTTCTAGAACTTTTAAATAAAATAAAAGTATTTTTTTTAATATGATGTATTTTTTTTTGTAAGTAAGGTAACATAATAAATGGATGATTGAAATGCTTACCTTGAATTAAGTTATCTGTAATTAGTTTGCTGTAGTAGCCTACACTATAAATTTTATTTATTTTAGCATGGCAAATCATATTTCTTACATTTAAATGATATGAAATAGTATTTCTCCCTAATTCTTTTATATCTCCTAAAATAAGTATTTTATATCCATCCATTCTTTCTAGTACTTGTATTGCAGATAATATAGAATTATTACTAGAATTATAACTATCGTCTATTATAGTTATATATTTGTTTAGTTGAATGAATTCTAATCTTTTAGAGGGAGTATTAATTATGGATAAACCTTTGATGATTTTGTTAACAGGTACATGTGCAGCTGTTGCTATAGCTATAGAAGCAAGTGCATTATATACATTATGATATCCAGGAATTGGTAGGTTAATTAATATTTTTTTAAAAAATGGAGTGTGTGCAATAAAAGAAGAGTGGTTAGGATAAATTTTAATATGAGTAGCAAAAATGTTATTTTTTTTTATAGAAAAAAAATAACATTTAATATTACGTATCGATTTTTTCCATAATTTTAAATTATTACTATCGGCATTTATTATAACAATTCCCTTTTGAGATAATCCTGAAAAAATTTCTTGTTTTGCTTTAGCAATACCTAATAATGAATGAAATCCTTCTAAATGAACTGGGTAAATATTATTTATTAGAACAATATATGGTTGTACAATTTTTGATAAATAACTTATTTCTCCAGGAGAATTACCTCCTATTTCAATAATTGCAAAACGATGAGATTTTTTTAATCTTAATAAGGTTAGTGGGACTCCAATAAAATTATTAAAATTATGTTTAGTATATAAAGTTTTGTTGTATTGAGAAAAAATAGAAGCGGTCATTTCTTTAACAGATGTTTTTCCTAGGCTACCTGTAATAGCAATTACTAAAGGATTAGTTTGTATTCTATTCCAATGTGCTATCTGACCTAAGGCTGTGGTTGTGTTTTTTACAATGATTTGAGGGAAAATAATAGGTAGTTTATATTGTACTAAAAGTGCTACACAACCTTTATTGATAGCTTCTTGAAAAAAATTGTGTCCATTGAGTTTTTTTCCAATGATTGCAACGAATAAGCATTTAGAAGTAATTTTTCTAGAATCTATTTCAATTTTTTCAATTGTTGTACATATTTTATGTACAAACAACCCGTTAGTAATTTTTGATATATTTTTTAAGGATGTTTTAATCATTTTTTATTTAATATTTTAAATACTGTGTTTATATCTGAATATTGAATAAATTTATTACCAATAATTTGGTAGTTTTCAATCCCTTTCCCAGCTATTAGTATAATGTCATTTTTTTTAGCTAATTTAATTGCATAAGTTATTGCTTCTTTTCTTTCAATAATTATTTTGACATTTTTTGTACAGTATCTAACTATATCATTGGCAATTTTTATTGGGTTTTCATTTCTGGGATTATCATTAGTCACGATCACTTGATTAGATAACTGTTCAGCAATTATTCCCATTTTGGATCTTTTTGTTACGTCTTTGTTTCCTCCACATCCGAAAATACACCATATTTTTTTTTTATAATAATAGTAACGTAATGTTTGTAAAACTTTTTTTAACGCGTCTGGGGTATGAGCAAAGTCAATAATGATTATAGGTTGATTAACTCGATTAATTATATGCATTCTTCCAGGGATTGGAGAGAGTAAGTGAGATTTTTGTACAAGATCTTGCATAGGATAACCTAATTTTAATAAGCTAGAAAATGCTAATAGTATATTATTGACGTTAAATAATCCTAATAATTGGCTTATTAAAACACCATTGCCCCAGTAAGAATGAAAAAAAATTTTAGTGTTATTTTTATCAAAAATAATTTTTTTAGCGTATATTTGTTTTCGTGAAAAATGATTATTAATGTTTTGTTGAGTATTAATTAAAATATCGTTTTCATGTTTATTTTTTTGATACCAATTATTATTCAATGTTTTATCATCATTATTTAAAATTTTTTGATAAACTTTATTTTTTTTAAAAAAATTCCATTTTGTTTTAGTATATTCTTGTATATTTTTATGGTAATCAAGGTGATCTTGAGATATATTAGTAAGTATACCTATTTTAAAAAAAATGTTTTTTATTCTATTTTCTTGAATTCCATGTGAAGAAACTTCTATAGTTACTAAATTTACTTTTTTTTGAATAAATTTATGCAGTAAAGATTGAATTACTATAGCAGAGTCAGTAGTATTAGGAGTTTTTTTGAGTGCTTTGTATAAGCCATTTCCTAAGGTTCCTATAATAGCTGTTTTTTCACCTAATAAATGAGCCCATTGAGCAATTAAATGTGTTACTGTAGTTTTACCATTAGTGCCAGTTACTCCAACAGTTGTAATTTTTTTTCCAGGATTTTGATAAAACCTTCCTGATATATCAGGAAGACATCTTGATAAATTAAAAAAATGGATGATTGGTACTTTTTTATTAAATTGAATTAATCCATGATATTTAATTTTGTTAGTTTCTAGTAGTACGATTGATGCGCCTTTATTAATAGCTTGTGAGATAAACATTGATCCATCTACAATATTACCTTTTACAGCAATAAACAAATCGTTGTAAGTTATTTTCCTACTATCTGAAATTATATTCTTAAATAATTTGTCAGGTGTATGACGGATCCATGGAGATAATAATTTGTTTACGTTATGTATGGTTTTCATTGAAGTAGTAAAACATTTTTATTATATGTTGTTAGTATAATATACTATTTTATTGAATTGAACTATTTAGTCCCATTTTTTTATTATTTTTAGAAGTGATACTTGCTATATTCATAAACCTTAAAGTATAAGAATTTTTATAATATTTTTTTAATATTTAATTTATTAATAATGGTTAATAAATTAAATTGAGGTATATTTATACATGACAAATCTACACTCATAATAATATATGAAACGTATATTCTATAATTATTTAGTTTTTTTTTTAAAATTTTAGTTTTAATTATAATTTAGTAATTTTGCATAATAACTAATGTTTTGTTATTTTTAGTATTAAGTGTATTGTTATAGTGATTTTGTAATTTTTTAATATTTTAAAAAAATTTTATTATAATTTAAAGAAGAATTAAATTTAGTTACAAATAAGAATTTATATAATTTTTTGATATTAATTTTTTTGTCAAACAGTAAGTAATTACTATAAGTTGAATTATTAAATTGAGTTTAGAAAAAAATTTATTATATAGTTTTTAACTTTTTGTGTTTTAATTAAACGATTTAAGTACTGCATTGATATAATATATGATATCTCACGTAATAAGATACATTTCATGTTTTACAGTTAGTATATGTAATTAATGTATATGTTTTATGTTTTACACTAATTGATGAGAACATTTAATTTTTAGAAGAAATATGTTTATTATTTAATAATATTTAAACTATTATTTATTTTTTAAAATATTAAAATATATAATATTTCTAAGTATTTGAATTAATCTTTTTTAATAATGTTTGAAGAACGTTATTAAATTTTTTTATTTTTAAATAAATATTTTTTATATTAACGATATAATAAAAAAATTAATTTTTAGAGAATAATATTTTTTTAAAATTTTTTTTAAATGTCAATTTTTTTAATGTTTTGTTTCTTAATGTATTTAATTTGTTTTTTTATTTTTAAAAAAAAACATTAATTGTTATCATAATGGTTATTATTATAATAATAATTTTTTGTAAAGTATTAAAATAGTTTAAGACAGATATTTTTATTTTTTGTTTAATAAATGTTTTACTTTTTGTATTTGTAAATAATTAATTAAGGACAAACGTATATGTTTTTGCCAATTTATTATTAGTTGGTTATTTTCTATTCGATTATAAGTATATTTTTTTAATAATTAAAATATTTTGTAATTCTTAGAAATGTAAATTACTATTATAAATTAGTTTTTTTAGTAGTAATAAATCATAATAATATGATTTTTTATTGACATAATATTAAAAAATACATATTTGTAAAAATGAAAATGACGGTATCATTATTGATAATATTAGATAAAAATGTTACTTATTTTAATAAGTGTGTATTTAGTATTCGTTTTTAAATTAATGTTTTTTACAAAAAATTAAACTTTTTTATTTTTTACTTTTACTTTATTTAAATAAATAATATTTTTTATATATTATATAGTTAGACTTTTTTTATTAAGGTAATGTTAACAATATAAGTAATATAATTAAAGAGTATATTATAAATTTTATTTTATTTCAAATAAATATTTTGTTTTAGTTATTTGTTTAAAATGATAGTGTTTATATTTAAAGTTTTCGTTCTATTGTTCTTAAAATTGCACTTCTTGATCTAGGATTTTTGTTTATTTCATTAATGCTAGGAAAAACTTTTTTGATTAAAGTACATTTTTTTTTAAATAATGTGTTCAGTTGTTTTTCAGTTATTGGAATACCAGGAGGTATATTTGTTATTTTGCTATGATGTAACATGAATTGTTTCACTATTCTATCTTCTAAAGAATGAAAAGTAATAACAGAAAATATTCCTCCTGGTTTTAATATTTGAAGAATATGTTTCAAAATTAATTGTAATTCTTCAATTTCTTTATTAATAAAAATTCTTATTGCTTGAAAACATTTAGTTGCAGGATGTTTTTTAAGTTTTTTATTATAAGGTATTGTTTTTGCAATAACATGTGCTAATTCTGTTGTTCTTTCTAAGGGTCGATACATTTGTCTGTATTTTACAATTGCTTTTGCTATTCTTTTTGAAAATTTTTCTTCTCCAAATTTTTTTAATACGAATGCAATAGATTTTTGATTGCTTGTTTGGAGCCATTGTGCAGCAGATATACCTGTGGTAGGATTCATTCGCATATCTAAAGGACCATCTATCATGAAAGAAAATCCTCTATTTGCAACGTTTATTTGAGAATAAGATGTTCCTAAATCTAATAAAACACCGTTTACATTTCCAGTAATGTTAAGTTGATTTGTATATTGTAACATTTTTGAAAATGGTCCTTGTATATATTGAAAGTTTGTGTAGGTTATTTTTTTAGCTTGAGTATAAGATTCAGGATCTTTATCAATAGCATATAACATACCATGTTGATTTAAGTGTTGTAATATTAATTTAGAATGACCTCCGTGTCCGAAAGTACCGTCAATGTAAATACCGTTATTAACAATTTTTAATGATTTGATTGCTTGATCCAGTAATACTGGAGTATGTTGTTTTTTTTTCATAGTGATATATGTAAAAATTATATAAATTATTTTTAATAATTTTTAATTGATATAAAATGTTATTTGCATTTATTTATTTTTAATAAAATTATTAGAATACAATTTTAAATTGTTGGAATAATAATAATTTTTTCAATAATTTTAATTACAAGATATTCCTACAACTCCTGATCTAGACATTTCAATAATTTCAGATAAATTTTTGACAATTTCTATAAAAGAATTAATTTTAGTAGCTGTACCTGTTAATTGGACAATAAAAAATGTAATAGTAATATAAATAATATTTCCTTCAAAAACTTTGATTATTTGGTGAACATCTTTTTTTGACTGTGATTTTATTTTTAATTTTATTAGTAAAATTTCGCGTTGAATGTAATTTTTTTGATCTATATTAACAACTCTCAAAACATCTATTAATTTATGTAATTGTTTTTCTATTTGCTCAATAGTTTTTTTATTATCTATAGTTTGTATAGTAATAAGTGATAAGGTTGGATCATTAGTAGGAGCTACATTTAGACTTTCTATATTATATCCTCTTTGAGAAAATAAGCCAACTACTCTGGATAATGAGCCAGATTCATTTTCTAATAGTATTGTTAATATTTTTTGCATTTTTGTTCCTTAGATAGTACGTTATTTCCTAATTGCATATTGTTCATTCCTCCTCCCTTAATTTGCATTGGATATACATTTTCTGAATAGTCAACAATTATATCTACAAAAATTAATTTTCCTTTTTGTAATTGAAGTAATGCATCTTGTAGTTGTTTTTTTAAATTTTTAGGGTTATTAATAAGGATTCCTACATGTCCATATGATTCAGCTAATTGAACGAAATTAGGAATCGATTTCATGTAAGAACAAGAATGTCTTCCAGAGTAGTGGATGTCTTGCCATTGTCTTACCATACCTAATGCAGAATTGTTAATATTAATTATTAAAATTGATAAATTGTATTGTTTTGCAGTAGATAGTTCTTGAATATTCATTTGGATACTTCCATCTCCTGTTACACAAATAACAATAGCTTCAGGATGTGCTATTTTAACACCTAAAGCTGCTGGTAGTCCAAAACCCATTGTTCCTAGGCCTCCTGAATTGATCCATTGTCTTGGTTTTTTAAAGGGATAATATAAGGCAGTAAACATTTGATGTTGACCAACGTCAGATGTTATATAAGCATTTCCTTTTGTCAAATTCCATATAGTTTGTATTACATTTTGTGGTTTAATTGTTTTTTGATTATTTATATATTGTAAACTATTTTTTTGTTTCCATTCTTGAATTTTGTTCCACCATTGCTCTAAGGAATTCTCTTTTTTTTCATTTTTAATAAGAGACCATATTTGCTGTAAAATGTTTTTAGCATTACCCACAATAGGTATATTTGCAAAAATGGTCTTTGAGATTGAAGTAGGATCAATGTCAATGTGTAAAATTGTAGCGTTTGGACAATATTTGTTTAAATTATTTGTAGTTCTATCATCAAATCTTACTCCAATAGCTAAAATTACATCTGCATGATGTATTGCCATATTAGCTTCATAGGTTCCATGCATACCTAACATATGTAAATTTTGTGGATGATTTCCTGGAAAGGCTCCTAGCCCCATAAGTGACATTGTTACAGGTATATTTAGTTTTTCAGCTATTAATAACAATTCTTTGTGTCCTTGAGAAGATATGACTCCTCCTCCTACATAAATTATTGGTTGTTTAGCATTACTTAATATATTTAAGGCGCGTTTAATTTGTTTTATATGACCTTTTGTTGTAGGGTTATAAGATCTTATATGTATTGTATCTGGCCAATAGTAATCTTTTTTACTGATATTATTTAATATATCTTTAGGTAAATCAATTACTACTGGTCCTGGCCTTCCAGTTGAAGCAATCCAAAAAGCTTTTTTAAAAATAGTAGGAATATCTTCTGTTGTTTTAACTAAGAAACTATGTTTCACAATAGGTCTAGAAATTCCTATCATATCACATTCTTGAAAAGCGTCTAACCCAATTAATGATGAATCTACTTGACCAGAAATTATAACTATAGGTATAGAGTCCATATAAGCAGTAGCGATGCCAGTTATTGCATTTGTAGCTCCTGGACCTGAAGTGACAAGTACTACTCCTATTTTTCCAGTTGTACGAGCGTAGCCGTCAGCCATATGTACTGCTCCTTGTTCGTGTCTAACTAGTATGTGATTTATTCCTTTGATTGTATAAAGTGCATCATAAATGTCTAGAACAGCACCTCCAGGATATCCAAAAACATATTTTATTTGTAGATCTATTAATGATCTAATTACCATTTGAGCCCCTGATATTTTTTGCATTTTATTTTCTCTAAGTAAAAGTTATTTTTTTGTTGTAATTATTTAATATTATTAAATAATTTAGTTAATTTTTTATATGTGTGTAATGAATTAAATAATTATTTATATATAAATATAAAAGTATTATGTATAGATGATTTATAGTAAATGAATAAACAAATGTGTTTTTTAAAACAATTTAATAATGAATTTTATTAACTTTGTTAGTAATTTTATATTTAAATTTATATACTTGGAAAGTAATTTTAATGAATTTAAATAAATATTTAAAAATTTTTGAATACTTATATTTTCTTTCTATAGGTATTGTTTAATATTTAAAGATTTTATACAAAAGAATAACTGTTTTTTTTTGAAGTATAGTTTAAATTTTTGAAATGTAAATATGTTTAAATTTATATTTGAGTTATTTTTTAGTACATCTACTCATTTATTATTTTATGATAGTTTAGTTAAAATAATAAATAGTACGTTAGTAATATTAATAACAAGCATATTTAATAAATTAAAATTAATAACAAATTTTAAGTAGTGAATATGTTGATTATGTATTGATAATATATAAATAAAATTACGATTCTTAAAAAATGTTGTATATGTATGAATATTATGAATGTATAATATTATTTAAATATTTAAAATATTTATATATTAAGAAATGTTATGTGTATATTAATTTTTGTAAATTGTTTGATATAATATGTAATGTATAATTTTGTTGAGTTATATAATGAATTTTTTAATTATAAATTATAATAATAAAAAATATTTTTTTTAGGATAGTAAGTTTATTTTTTATAAGTAACAATATCAGTTGTCAACTTAAATATAAATTACTTTAAAAGTTAAGTATATTCTTTAATTTTTTATATTGCTTTTTTTATATATTATTTAATAATATTTCGTAATTTATAAGTTTTTATTTGCATTTGTTAGATGATTTTAGAGTACTATTTTAGTAACAATTATATTGTTTTGTAACACATTTTATGTGTATTACGCATATTTATCACGTGTGTATTACCTTAAATATTGAATTAATCATAAATTTTATATAATTGATTATTAATAAGAATATGATAAAATTTCATATAGTTATGTTATATAATATTTTTATATGTATTTGTTACATATAATTCAGTAGTAAATGTTATTTTAATATGTAAAGTAATCCATAAGTTACTTAATTTGTTTATAAAATACAAGTATTATATTTAAAAATATTAAAAGATATCTTTCACACTTTTTTAAAATAAAATAATCAACTCGTATTGAATAATATGAGTGATATTAGTTTATTTCCAGTTAAATTAAATTGATTATTATAACATGAGAGCAAATTATGAAAAAATCAACTTTAATGTTGATTATGATTTCAATTACATTAACATTAACGTTAACTTTAAAAGTTTTTTTTAGTAGTACAAGTATAGCGAATATTAGGAATATTCCAGTAGCATATAAATTACCAAGTTTAGCACCTATGTTAGAACAAGTTATTCCTTCTGTTGTCAGTATTATTATTGAAGGAAATACAGTTGTTCATACACCAAAATCGTCTGATCAATCTTATAGTTTTTTTAGAAAAAATTTGTGTTTACATAATAAAATATTTTTTCCTGTGGAAAAAACTTTTAATCGTAATTTTTTAAAAGAAAGTATTGCAAGATACGATAAATTTCGTGCTTTAGGATCTGGTGTAATTATAGATGCTTCAAACAATTACGTAGTTACTAATAATCATGTGGTGAATCATGCTAATAAAATCCAAGTACAATTAAGTGATGGTCGTAAATATCAAGCGGTGGTAATTGGAAAAGATGTACGTTCAGACATTGCATTAATTCAACTTAAGGGTGCAGAAAAATTAACTGCTATTAAAATTGCTAACTCCGATAAAATAAAAGTAGGTGATTATACTATTGCTATTGGAAATCCTTATGGTTTAGGAGGAACTGTAACTTCAGGGATTATATCAGCTATTGGAAGAAGTGGATTAAATATTGAACATTATGAAAATTTTATTCAAACTGATGCAGCTATTAATAGGGGTAATTCTGGGGGAGCTTTAGTAAATTTAAAAGGTGAGCTAATTGGAATTAATACTGCTATTTTAGCCCCAGATGGTGGTAATATAGGTATTGGTTTTGCTATTCCTTCTAATATGGTTAAAAATTTAACTAAACAAATGGTAAATTTTGGACAAGTTAGAAGAGGAGAGTTAGGTATTATAGGTACAGAATTAAATTCTGAATTAGCTAAAGTTATGAAATTAAATACACAAAAAGGTGCTTTTGTTAGTCAAGTATATCCAAATTCTGCTGCTGATCGATCAGGAATAAAATCTGGAGATGTTATTATTTTTTTAAATAACAAACCGATATATAGTTTTCTATCATTAAGAGCTGAAATTTCTTCTTTTCCCATTAATACAGAAATAATACTTGGAATATTACGTGACGGTCATGTTAAAAAGTTTGTTATAAAGTTAGAAAAAATTTTGAGAGAAACTATAGATTCTTCAAATGTTGATATTATAATAGAAGGCGCTGAGTTAAGTAATTGCGATATTAACGGATATAAAAGAGTTTTAATTAACGATGTGAAATCAAATACCTCTGCTTTTGCTCTTGGTTTAAGAAAAAATGACATTATTTTAGGATTAAATAAGATGTCTGTTTCTAGTGTAGAGGATTTAAGAAGAATATTAAGTAAAAAGCCTTCTATATTAGTATTTTGTATACAAAGAGGAAATCATGTAATTTATTTATTATTGCAATAATTTTTTTAATAAAAATGTTTCTGACATCTTTTTTTTAAAGACATCAGAAACATAAAATAATTGTTATATAAATATTTACTAATTATTTTTTAATTGTATTCTCTTAGAATTTTATTAATTTCTATTTTACTTAAAGTTTGTGAATCAATTTCTTTTACAATAACAGCACAATATAATCCATGAGAATTATTTTTGGATGGTAAGTATCCAGGTACTACAACAGATTTTTTAGGTACTTTTCCATAGTGTATTGTTCCTGTATTTCTATTATAAATTTTAGTACTTTGACCAATAAATACTCCCATAGAAATAACGCAATTTTCTTCTATTATTACCCCTTCTACAATTTCAGAGCGAGCACCTATAAAACAGTTATCTTCTATAATTGTTGGGTTAGATTGTAGCGGTTCTAATACGCCGCCTATACCTGCTCCTCCGGATATATGTACATTATTTCCTATTTGTGCACATGATCCAATGGTAGCCCAAGTATCTATCATGCTGTTTTTCCCTATATGTGCTCCTATATTGACATAACAAGGCATTAATACACTGTTTTCTGATATAAAAGATCCATAACGTACAGTGGCTTGCGGGACAATACGTACTTTATCTTTTTTAAATTCTTCTTCGCTGTAATCACTATATTTAAGTTTTATTTTATCATAATAAGTTGTTTCTAATCCGTGAATAATGTTATTTTCAGAAATCATGTAATACAGTAGTATAGCTTTTTTTAACCATTGATGAGTTGTCCATTGTCCATTTATTTTTTCAGATATTTTTAATTTTCCTTCATTTAACATTTGTATGGTTTTTTCAATAGTACTTTTGTGTTCAGGATCAATGTTGTCTAAATGAATTGTTTCTTTTTGTTCAAATATTATTTTGATTTGTTTTTCTAGTGTTTTCATGTTTAGATGTATACTCTATTTTGTTTGTTAGTAATCTTAGTACATATTAAATACATTTTAAATAAATAATTTAAAAAAACAATATTATATTAGTTAATAATATATATTATAGTAATTTTTTATTCATTAATAAGAACAGGTTGAATTTTCTCTTTGTGCTGATAAGTAAGTATTTCACATCCATTTTCAGTTACTAAAATAGTATGTTCATATTGAGCTGAAAGGCTTTGGTCTTTAGTTTTTATTGTCCATCCATCTTTTTCACATACGACTTCTTTATTACCTGCATTAATCATAGGTTCAATAGTAAAAGTCATACCTGTTTTTAAAGTTAATCCATTATCATTTCCTAAATAATGTAATATTTGAGGAGGTTCATGGAATAATTTGCCAATACCATGACCACAATATTCTCTTACTACAGAAAATTTCCTTTTTTCTACATATTCTTGTATTTTTTTACCTAATTTAAATAATCTAATACCAGGTTTAATTAATTTTATTGCTGTATATAAGCTTTGTTGTGTAGTATAACAGAGTTTATTAGCTACAGGACTGATATCGCCTATATAAAACATTTTAGATGAATCTCCATGATAACCATTTTTTATAATAGATATATCAATATTAATTATATCTCCTTTTTTTAATATTTGAGAAGTATTTGGAATTCCGTGACATACTACATTGTTTACAGATGTGCATATAGATTTAGGAAATCCATTATACCCTAAGCAAGCAGGAATAGCTTTTTGTTTGTTAATAATGTAGTTATAACAAATATTGTCAATGTCAGATGTTGTTATTCCAGGACTAAGGTAATGTTCAATCATTTCTAAAACTTCAGCTGTCAGTTTTCCAGAAATTCTCATTTTTTCAATTTCTTGAGAATTTTTGATAGAAATATTATTCATTATTGTTTCCATTTATTATTATTTTATATAATTAATAATTAAAATGTTAGGACATTTTTAATTATATTTAAAGTACTATTAAGATAGTACATATAATTTATTAAATGTTTTATATTTTTAAATTAATAATTTAATAACTGTTTATTATAATATAAATGATATTTGTTAATTAAAAATAATATTAAACATTTTTATGTAATATATTTTATAGTAATGGAATTATTTTATTGAATTTTATTTATAATCGTTTTTTTTAAGTTTTTATTAATTTGTTATAAAAACATTTTAGTAATTCTAAAAAATTAATTAGATATATAGAGGTTATTATGAATCAGATAGTATCTATGAAAGATATGTTAAAAGCAGGTGTACACTTTGGTCATCAGACTCGTTATTGGAACCCAAAAATGAAGCCATTTATTTTTGGATCTCAAAATAAAGTACATATTATTAATTTAGAAAAAACTCTTCCATTATTTAATAATGCTGTTTTTGAATTAAAAAAAATTGCTTATAGAAGAGAAAAAATTTTATTTATCGGAACTAAAAAATCAGCTAAAATAAGTATAAAAAAAGCGGCTTTGAGTTGTGGGCAATATTATGTAAATCATAGATGGTTAGGAGGGATGTTAACTAATTGGAAAACAGTAAGACAATCAATTAAACGTCTTAAAGATTTAGAATCTGAGTCAAAAGATGGAACTTTTGAAAAATTAACAAAAAAAGAAGTATTAATACGATCTAGACATTTATTGAAATTAGAAAATAGTCTAGGGGGTATTAAAGATATGGGAGGGTTACCGAATGCATTGTTTATTATAGATGCAAAACATGAAGAAATTGCTATAAAAGAAGCAAACAATTTAGGAATTTTGGTATTTGCTGTAGTAGATACTAATGCTAATCCAGATGGTGTTGATTTTATTATACCAGGTAATGATGATGCTATGAGGGCTATAAATTTGTATCTAAACGCTATTTCCCAAACAATTAGTAATAAAAAAATAAGTAGTAAATCAACGATTAAAAATATGTAAATTAATTATTTATATTTTTAATAAATAGAAAAATTAAATTACAGTAATTAGAAATAATTATTAAATATACACTTTTTATTTTCAATATTAAATATTGATATAATTTTCGTACTATTTACAGTACATGTATTATATATTTATAACTTTATGTTTTACATTTCAGAGATATATAAAAAATGACTGATAAAATTAATATTTTAAAAATTCGAGAACTGAGGAAGCGTACTGGGGTAGGAATTGTAGAATGTAAAGAGGCATTAATAAGATCTCAAGGAAACATTGAACAATCTATTGATTATTTGAGAACATTGGGTTATGCGAAGGTTTTAAAAAGAATACATTGCGAGATGTTACATGGTTCTATATTTATACATATAAATGATAATAAAGGAGTTATGTTAGAATTAAATTGTGAAACGGATTTTGTAGCTAATAGTAAAGAGTTTATTACATTTGGTCAACAAGTATTAAGTATTGCAGCTTTAAATAGTATAAAGGAAATCGATGAGTTACGTAATATATGTAAAAATGAAATAATCAATTTTATGAACAAAGTTAATGAAAATGTTTGTATTCGTCGTTTATTTTTTTTAGAAAACAAAAATTTTATTTCTTATTTACATGGAACACGTATTGGAGTATTTGTTATTGCTGACAATATTATGAGTGACAATAGATCGGTAATAAAAAAAATTGCTATGCATATTGCGTTTAGTAAACCAGAGTTTTTAACAATAGAAGAAATACCTAGCAAAATTATTAATAGAGAATATTCTATTCAATCAGACATTGTGACTAAAATGAATAAACCTAAGATAGTATTTGATAAAATAATTCAAGGTAAAATGAATAGATTTAAAGAAGAAATTACTTTATTAGAACAATTTTTTGTAATGGAACCTAAAAAAAGAATTAAACAAGTACTACAAGAAAATAATCTTGTTTTAAGTTTTTTTAAACGATTTGAAGTAGGTGAATTATTATAATATAATTGTATTATTTTAAAGCATCTGAATATTTTAGAAGACTTTTTAATTGTCTTCTAAAATATAGAATTATTTACATTGAACATTATACAATTTTTGGTTGATACAAGAATACAACATATTTATATTGTATAATTAAAATTAGTAAATAAAAGCTGTATGCAAAAATAAATTCAGTACAATGAATTTTTTATTAAGATTAATTAATCGAGGCAGTGTTCCATATTTTTTATTGAATAATATTTTATTATTAAGTGACATAATTCATTTATAATTAATTTTTTATATGTAAAAAATTAATTATAAATAGTTATATAATATATATATATAATCTTTTTTATTAAAAATTAATTGACTGGTTATAGAGCTTTTTATATTTCTATTATATTAAATAACTATTTAATGTTATTAATTTTAATTAATAGTGACATTATATATGGAATGTTTAGTAAACTACAGTAGTTTGACAATTTTATAAGAATTATTTTAACTTTTATAGTTTTGATTTTTATTTAATAAAATTTAAAAAAAATTAAGATTAATATCTATATATATTGTTAAAATAATGCTAGATAAAATGTATATTTTAAATATTAAGTATAATTTTTTTAGTAAGTATCTTATATCATGAATAATAGTTACCGTATACCTTAAATAATATATAAAAACTATGTTTTTATAATTTATTAGTAAATAATAAATGATTTTTTTCGTTTGTTATAGTTGGTATTTGTGTTTTAAATATTATCATTTTAGTTATGGTAATATAATATTTGTTTTATAATATTGTTTTAATGATTTTTTTTGCAAATTTTTTAAAATAGATATATGAAATCGGTATTTTTGAGCGAATTATAGTTATTAAATATCTTAACAAGATAATTTGGAGAAAAATTATGATTAATGAAATCAGAAAGGACATTATAAACAAAATGGATAGATGCATAAATTTATTTATGCAAGATATTAACACTATTAGAACGAATAAAGTATTTCCTGAATTGTTAGCAGGAATTAATGTTAGCTACTATGGTAAAAAAACATCTTTATTAACCCTTGCAAATGTAACAGTACAAGATACATCTGTGCTTAAAGTTAATGTTTTTGACCCATCTATTAATAAATTGATAGAAAAATCTATTAAAAATGCTAATTTAGGTTTTAATTGTTTTACAAAAGGAGATAGTATTCATGTTAGCGTCCCTAAATTAACAGAAGAAAGAAGAAAAGAATTAATAAAATTGGTAAAAAAAAGTGCTCAAAAACATCGTGTACATATAAGAAACATTAGAAGAGAGGCAAATGTTAAGTCTAAAACATGTTTAAAAGATAAAATTATTACTAAGGATAAAGATTACGAAATACAATCAATTGTTCAAAAATTAACAAATGATTATGTAAAAAAAATAGATAATATTCTTCTAAATAAAGAACGATCACTTATGGAAATTTAGTATTTTAGTAAAGTATTAATAAAAATTTTTAAAAGGAATATATTTTAAATATTTATAACAATAATTAGTATACACATTTTTATTTTAATAGGTAAATTTTTTCAACATTTTAAAAAAATAAAAAGTTTATATTATTTTATTTTTGTAAATAAAATAATTAATTTTATTTTTAACTATTTTATAGTTCGCTATTAAAGAAAATATGATTGTTATTTATAAATTAATATTACTGTTTAAATAACAAATTTACATGTTGTATGTGATTTAAACATTTAAAACGATATCATTTTTTTAAGTAATAGATTTATGTGATAATGATTATAAACGTATTATTAAATATAATGACATCTCTTAATGAAGAATATGTGTTGAATAATGAAAAAGTAATTATTAGTTAACACGTATGTGTGTATATTAATAACATATTTATATTTAATATTATAAAGTATAATATTAGTTAAAATAGCATATAGGCATAATATTAATAGGAGTATGTTATTTTTATGTCAGTAATGAACAATTACGAAAGCGATAAAAATAAAAAAGAAAACAATAAATTAGTTCGTCATGTAGCAATTATTATGGATGGTAATGGAAGGTGGGCAGTTAATAAAGGAAAATTACGGATTGAAGGCCATAGAGAAGGAATAAAAGCGGTTATAAAAGTTATTGATTTTGCAATAGTTAGTAAATTAGAAGCGTTAACCTTATATGTTTTTAGTAGTGAAAACTGGATTAGACCTACATCAGAAATATCTTCTTTGATGAAGTTATTTTTACATGTTTTAAATACTCAATTAGATAATTTACATAAAAAAAATATTAAATTAAAAGTTATAGGAGATATTTCTTTGTTTTCTAGGGAATTACAGGAAAAAATAAAAAACTCTGAATTAGTAACTTCAAATAATAATGGATTACAGTTGAATATTGCTGCTAATTATGGTGGTCGATGGGATATAATTCAAGCTGTAAAAAAAACTGTTATTAAAATAAAACAAAAAAAACTTTCTTTTATCGAAATAAATGATATTACTTTTTCTAAAGAATTATGTATGAGTGATTTAGCACCAGTAGACTTAGTAATTAGAACAGGTGGTGAATATAGAATTAGCAATTTTTTAATTTGGCAGATTTCTTATTCTGAACTTTATTTTACAGATGTTCTTTGGCCTGATTTTGATAAATATCATTTTAAATTAGCGATTCACTGTTTTTTAAATAGGAAGCGTAATTTTGGAGGTAGTCGAACACAATAAATTTTTTATTAAATAAAGTTATTATTATTGTTATGGTTTAAATGAAACACAAAACTTTTTATTATCACATAATTAATTGTTCGTTATAAAGTTCATATAAAAATATTTAATTATAATGAGTATTATTTATAAATATACGATGTTTATTTTAATAAACAATGTTATTTAAGATATTTGTGTGTTTTTAATTTTGTTTTTACAAAATAATAGCTTTAAGTAACATTTAAAAAATGTAAAATGAGTAGCATAAAATTAATTAAATAAAAAATTTTGTTATATTTTTTAATATAATTTAAAAAAAATTTTAATAAGTAATATTTTTTATTAAATTATTAAGAATTATTTATATATTAAATAACAATAATTATTTATTTTATAATAGATAAAAGTATTAAGTATTTTAATTTTATTGTTTGAAATCATCAATAAATGTGCAATTTTATTTATAAATATTTTTGTAAAATGCATATTTGGTAAATATATTTTTATTAATAAAATTTATTTAATTTTCTATGTGTAATAGAAAGATTTTTTTATTTAATTTTTTAGTTTATGTTATTTTGGTATATTTTCAGTAGTTATATATTAATTTTTTTTAAAGATTTTTATATAAATTTTTCATGTTACTAAGAGTAATAAAATTTTTTATTACGTGAAATATGTTGTTTGTATTAAACAAATTCAAAAATATAATATATTTGTACATTAATATAAATTTAATGTGTAAATATTGTAATAAAAAAATTGTTTATTTAGTTGTAAAGTTATTATTTTAAATTTTTAGTAAGTTTTATGTGCAAAATATTAATTTTTTATACAAGGTATATTTAACACAAATTATTTATTTTTTTAAAAATGAAAATTTTATATTAGTAAAACATTATTATTAAATTATTAAGTATAAAATACTAAATATTTTTATATTTTATAAATTAAAATATTGAAAGTTATTAAATTTTTTTTAGTTAGTGAAAATTGATATTCTATTACAATTATATAATTATTATGTTCATTGGTAATAAACAATTATGCTGATAATTTTAATTATGTACATTTAACATCTTTTATAGTATGTTGGTTTTTTTAATTTTTAAATATGTGTTTGACAATATTAGAAAGATTTATAAATTATCTATAGATAAGTAATAATAGTTTAATGAATATAGTATTGATAAAATACATAAGTGTATTAATGTTATGTTATTTAGGTTTGTTTATATAAATTATTAAAAGTATTTAATAATTATTAAATATTTTTTATTAAATTATATCATTAGTTATTTAATCAGTTTTTTTTTAAAATATATAAATTTAAAAAAAATTTATTTGTATTCGTATTATTAGAGATAATACGATTTATTATTGAGTATTTTTATAACAAAACATTGTGCTTAAAATGTTAAAGATATTAAAGGTATTCATTTAAATAATTAATTTGAAATTAAAGTTTTGTTTTAATAAATTCTTTAAGAAAGTTATGTGATGACAATTACAAAGATATTTTACATAATTAAAATTAATAAATACAATTAATAATTATTTCAACAATAATTGTAAGAATATTATTAATAAATACTTTGTTATTGATATCTAATTTTTAAATGATAGACAAGAATAATTGTCGTATAAAAAATTAATTTTTTAAAATAATTAATGTTGAACATTATTTTTTGTTTTTTTTATTAAAAATTAGGGTTTATTTATTAACGTGTTATTTGTAAATAACTGTATAAAAATTTTATATTTACAAGGAAAAATATTTTTTATGTATGAAAAATAGTATTATTACAATCAAAGACATTTTAAAAATATTACCGCATAAATATCCTTTTTTATTTATTGATGGTGTATTTAATTTAATATTAAACAAGTTTATTCGAGCTTTTAAAAATGTTACTGGAAGTGAAGTGTTCTTTAAAGGTCATTTTCCAAAAAAATTTGTTTTTCCTGGGGTATTAATAGTAGAATCTATGGTTCAAGCAGCTTCTATTTTAATATTAAAAAGTTCAGGTCCTTTATTAAATGGAGAGTTACTTTATTTATCTTGTATAAAAAATGTTAAATTTAAACGTACAGTATTACCAGGAGATCAAATAATTATAGAAGTTTTTTTAAAGAAACAACATAGAAATTTTTTTAACTTTCAATCAGTTAGTAAAGTGAAACAAAAAGTAGTTTGTCAAGCAATTATAACATGTATTCGTAAATAAAAAATTTAACTTATATTGATATAAAATAAAATATTTTTTGTACTTATAATAATTATTATAAGTAATTTTATATATAAAAATTGCATATATTTTTTTTATTTAAAAATAATTAAATATATAATTTGAAATATTAAAATAAAAGTTCCTATTTTTATAAAATAGGATTTATTGTTTCAATTTTATTTGTTTTTTATAATAAAATATGAAATTATATATTTCATAAAACAAGGTATTGAGGTATATATATTTATATATAATAAAAAGTTTATTGTACAAATATATGTTAAATAAAAAATATCCTGTATTGTATTTAACTGCCGGTTTAGACGAAGTAGGAAGGGGTGCGTTAGTAGGAAATGTAGTTGCAGGTGCTGTAATTTTAGATAATAGTAAATTAATCCAAGGATTAAAAGATTCTAAAAAATTATCTTATAATAAACGTACCAAGTTATCAGTAATTATTAAATTAAAAGCACTTTCTTGGAGTATTGGAATCGCGAGTTCGAGAGAAATAGATTTTTTAAATATATCTAATGCTACTAAACTTGCTATGAAAAGAGCTATTTTTAATTTATCAATTCAACCGAATTTTATATTTTTAGATGGTAAATTTAAATTGAATATAAATATGCCATGTTTATCAATTATTAGAGGTGATAATATTATATCTGAAATAAAGGCAGCTTCGATTATTGCTAAAGATTATAGAGATAGAGAAATGTTAAAATTACACAATATTTTTCCAAAGTATAAATTTAATAAAAATAAAGGCTACCCTACTTCACATCATTTAAAAATGATTAGAAATTATGGTATAACTAAATTTCATAGGTCTAGCTTTGCACCTATATCAAAAATGCAGTAAGTTTTTTTATTTTTAGGTTTAATTTAAATATTAAATATGATGACCCCAAAATTTATTCATCTTAAATTACATACAGAATATTCTATGGTAGATGGATTATCAAATCCTTATGATATTATAAAAGCAGCAGAACATTTAAATATGCCAGCAATAAGTGTGACTGATAAAAATAATTTATTTGGAGTATTGAAATTTTATAATTTAGCACATAAGCATGGTATTAAACCTATTTTAGGAGTAGATTTTGATTTATGTTCTAATAATTTTCAAAATCAGTTAACTAAAATTACTCTTTTGGCTACAGATTATGTTGGATATCAAAATTTAATTTTTTTAATTTCAAAATCTTATCAAAATAAAAAATCACACAAAAAAGTTTTTATAACGAAAGAATGGTTATCTAATTATAACAATGGACTAATTGTATTGTTAGGAGGATGTTATGGTGAAATAGGTAAAAATTTAATATGCAATGATTATAAGTCTTCATTAGAAAATTTATTTTTTTATAAAAAAATGTTCCCTAAATCATACTATTTAGAAATTACACGTACAGGTCGGATAAATGAAGAAATATATTTAAAAAGAGCATTGAAATTTGCTTTATCAAACAAAATTCCGTTAATTGCTACAAATGATGTTTGTTTTATTTATCAAAGAGATTTTAAAGCTCACCAGATACGAATTGCAATTAATAGAGGATTAAATTTAAATAATTTAAATACTTTAGATCAATATACAAACCAACAATATTTACGTTCAGAACAAGAGATGTGTGAGTTATTTAAAGATGTTCCTCAAGCGTTAAAAAATAGTGTAGAAATTGCTAAACGTTGTAATGTAATATTATGTTTTAAAAAATATTTTTTACCTAAATTTAATACTGGTACGATAACTGCTGAAAAATTTTTAATAAATGAATCAAAGTATGGTTTAAGGCGTCGATTAAATAAAATATTATTAAGTAATATTCAGGTACAAGAAACATATTTGAAATATAAAAATCGTTTGTTAAAAGAATTAAATATTATTAATAAAATGGGTTTTTCTGGGTATTTTCTTATTATTATGGAATTTGTTCGTTGGGCAAAGAAAAATGATATCCCAGTTGGTCCTGGAAGAGGATCTGGTGCTGGATCTCTTGTGGCATATACGTTAGGTATTACAGAATTAGATCCTATTAAATTTAATTTATTATTCGAAAGATTTTTAAATCCAGAACGTATTGATTTACCAGATTTTGATATCGATTTTTGTATGGAAGGAAGAGATAATGTAATTGAACATATTGCTAATTTATATGGGCAAGAAGCTGTATCACAAATTATTACTTTTGGAACTATGACAGCTAAATCAGTAATTAGAGATGTCGGGAGAGTATTTGGATATCCATATGGTTTTATTAACCGCATTTCTAAATTAATACCTAATGATCCAGGTATTACATTAAAGTCCGCTTTTTCTAATAATTTAGAATTAATAAATTATTATAATGAAGATCAAGGTGTTAGATCATTAATAAATATGGCTAAAAAGTTAGAAGGAGTAGTTCGAAATGTTGGTAAACATGCTGGTGGAATAATTATATCTCCGGAAAAGATTACTAATTATTTACCTTTGTATTATGATGAACATAGTAAAAATTCACTTACACAATTTGATAAAACTGATATTGAAAAAATAGGTTTAGTAAAATTTGATATTTTAGGATTACGTACTTTAACTATAATTAAATGGGCAGTAGATTCTATAAATTCTAATAATTTTTTTAAAAAAAATGAACTAGTTAATATAAATTCTATTGATTTAAATGATATTAATATTTTTAAATATTTAAATAAAGCTAATACTATTGCTATATTTCAATTAGAATCTATTGGTATGAGGGATTTAATAAAAAGATTACATCCAGACACTTTTGAAGATTTAATTGCTTTAATTGCTTTGTTTAGACCGGGTCCATTACAATCAGGAATGGTGGATAATTTTATCAATAGAAAACATGGTAAAGAATTAATTTGTTATCCTGATTCGAGATGGCAGCATAAGTTATTAAAACCTATTTTAGAACCAACTTATGGTATTATTTTATATCAAGAACAAGTAATGCAAATAGCTCAAGTTTTATCAGGATTTACTTTAGGAAAAGCAGATATTTTAAGGCGAGCTATGAGTAAAAAAGATCCTATTGAAATGTCGAAACAACGTTCTATTTTTGTAGAAGGTACTTTAAAATTAGGGATTAATAAACAGTTGTCAATAAAAATTTTTGATTTATTAGAAAAATTTGCCGGATATGGATTTAATAAGTCTCATTCAGCTGCTTATGCGTTAATATCTTATCAGACATTATGGTTAAAATATTATTATCCAAGTGCTTTTATGGCTGCCGTTATGACTTCTGAAATACATAATGTAGATAAAATTTTTATTTTAATTAATGAGTGCTACACAATGAACATTAAAATATTACCTCCTGATATAAATAAAAGTGTATATAATTTTATAGCAATTGGTAATAATTGTATATTGTATGGTATGGGCGCTATTAAAGGTATAGGTAAAGGGACTATTAGTTCTATTATAAATATTCGAACTAAAGGTAAAAAATTTTTTGATTTGTTTGATTTATGTGTTCGTATGAAATCTTTCAATTTAACTCAAAAAATGATAGAAAAATTGATTATGTCAGGAGCTTGCGATTGTTTTAATCAAAACAGATATTTATTAGCTAAAGAGTCTAAACAAATAATACAAGCAGTTAAGCAATATTTAAGTGTTAGTATTTATAAACAATCAAGTTTATTTGGGTCTTTAATTAGTCAATATAACAGTGTTAAATTTATAAAAAATGTTAATTATAAGCAATATTTAGATAAAAATAAATTTTTAAATGAACACAAGGTGTTAGGTTTATATTTAACTGGTCATCCTATTAATCAGTATTTAAAAGAATTAAAGTATTATACCGGTGGTTTACGTTTAAACGAAATTAATAAAATGGGTACTAATAAAAAAATTATGGTATTTGGAATAATATCATCTGTTAAATTTAAATTGCTAAAAAATTCAAAAAAAATGGCAATTTTATTATTAGATGATAATTCAAATAGGTTAGAAATAATAATTTTTGGAAATTTAATAGACGAAAAAAGTTTTTTACTTAATATAGGTACAATATTAATTGTCGTAGGTCATTGGGTTTTTGATAAGTTTTATAGAACTATTAAGATAATAGCTAGTGATATAATTGATATTGAGACAATTAGAGAAAAATTTTTATCACAAGTGATTATTAATTTACATACAAATGAATTGAATAATAATTTTTATACTATTTTTAAACAAATATTACAAAAACATAATACTGGAAAAGTTCCTATTATAATTAGATATACTACATTAGATATTCAAATTACATTACAATTAGGTAATGAATGGAAAATATTTCCTACTAATAAACTATTTAATAAGTTAAAATTATTAGTTGGGGCAAACAAAATTTTTTTAAAATTAAAAAAAATTAGTAAAAATTTATTTTTTTGTAAGTAATTTTTATGTACGAAAATATTTTTTAAGTAAAATATTATTAATGTAATTAAAAAAAATTAAATGTATTAATATTAATTAATATACAATAAGTTATGAACGTAATATTTAAAATTAATTTTTAATAATTTTTGAAATTAATAAATCAATTTCTTTTATATTTATAATTGAACTTTGATTATATTTTCTATTTCTATATTCTATTTTATTATCATGTATGTATTTATCGCTAATTATTATATTATGAGGTATACCTATTAATTCTATTTCAGAAAACATAGGTCCTGGTCGTTGTAAAACCCTATCATCTATCAATACGTCTATTTTTTTTTCTTGAAGTAAATTGTATAAATTTTCTGAGTATTTTTTTACTTTAGGTGATTTATACATATTGACAGGTAATATGGAAATTAAAAAAGGTGCTATAGAATCAGGCCAAATAATTCCTTTATAATCATGATTTTGTTCTACAATAGCTGCTATTGTTCGTGTTAGTCCAATGCCGTAGCATCCCATGTGTAAAAATTGTGGTAAACCATTTATATTTTTTACTTGAGCTTTAATTTGTTTAGAGTACTGTTTTCCAATTTGAAATATGTGAGCTATTTCAATATTATTAATTGATTTATGTGTATTTTTTTTAGAATACGAATAAGAATTAGAATAGATATTATCAGTTATGTGTGCAATATTTTTAATAATAGGAGCAGGTAAACGATCTTTCCAATTAACTTCAATGTAGTGTTTGTTGTCAATATTTGTTTCTATAATAAAGTTTTGCATATTACATACTGATTTATCAGCAATTATTGGGCATTTTAAATTTATAAATTTTAATATATTTATAGATTTATTTGATAATTGTTTTGCTTTTTGTTTGTTTATAAATTTTAAAGGTTTAGCAATAATGTCAATTTTTTCTATTTTTGATAAATTTAGATTATGATCATTTCTAATTAATAAAATTACTAGAGGGTATTTACATTTATTATTAGATTTCACTAAAATTGTTTTTACAAATTTTTCTTGTTTATTACAAAGATTACTTTTTGTTGTTGAAGATTTTTTAGTTATAATAATAGGTGTATTTTGTTTTTTTTTACGTATATTGGAGTATTCAAAATTTTCTGTAGTATCATAGTTATTTGTAGAAATAGCTTGAAATTCGTGAGAAATGTGACCTCCCATAATATCAGAATTAGCTTTTATTATACGAAATTTTAAATGTATTTTATTAAAAATTTGAATATAGCATTGTTGTATTAAATTGTATGATTTTACTAAAGAATGATTATTTAAATGAAATGAATATGCATCTTTCATAATAAATTCTCTAGATCTAATTACTCCAAATTGTGGTCTAATTTCATCTCTAAATTTAGTTTGTAATTGATATAAAATAATAGGTAATTGTTTATATGAGTATATTTCATTTCGAATTAATTGTGTAATAGCTTCTTCATGAGTTGGAGATAGTATAAATAATTTCTTACTTCTATCTGTAATTTTGAATAGTTCATTACCATATAACTTTATACGATTGCTTGCATTCCATAAATTACTTGGTTGCATTATTGGCATGATTATTTCTAGTGCGTCTATTTTATTCATTTCTTTCCTAATTATTTTCTTAATTTTTTTTAATACTCTTGTACCAGTAGGTAACCAGTTATATAATCCAGAAGATAGCTTTCGAATTATTCCTGCTCTTAACATTAGTTGGTGACTAATGATTTCAGATTCATGAGGAATTTCTTTTAGAGTAGATAATAAATATTTAGTAGTTTGCATTGATATATTTCTTCCTTTCAAATTTTATAAAAAAATATTTATGTGTATCTGTTTGTTAATTCTATTATTTTATGATTTAAAACACATTTTTTTAAAATTAACATATATTAAAATACGATTAATAATTAGATTCAATTAATAATTATAACAGTAAAAAATTTTTTGATAGGTTATATAAGTAATTATTTGTTATAAATTTAATATAAAAAAATTATTTTTTATTATATATTAAATGTAGTGTTAATTAACATTTAATTTAATAATTAAGTATTAATATTACTAGAAATATTTAAGGTAATTACTAATGTTGTCAAATCATTCAGGTGAGGACAAAACAGAAGAACCTTCTCATTATCGTCTTAAGCAAGCTCACCAAGAAGGTAAAAAAAAATACTCTAAAGAATTACATTTTTTTTTAGTATTTTTAATTAATATATTTTTTTTATGGTTTTTTAGTAAGTCTATATTCTTATATTTTTTAAAATTAATAACTCAGGGTTTAAATTTTAATTATTTTTTTATTATTCAAGAAAACAATTTGTTTTTATATTTGAATGATTTAGTTAAGAATGGTCTAACATACATTTTAATATTTGAGTTTTTTTGTGTACTTTTTGTATTAATATTTTTAATGTTACTAAATCATACAATATTTAGTATTAAAAGATTAAAATTTAGTTATACAAATTTAAATTTTTTAAACGGCATAAAAAAAATTTTTTCTTTAAGTGTATGGTTAGAACTATTTAAAAAATTTTTAAACGTTTGTATAATATTTTTATTATTTATGTGGTATATAAATGTAAATTTTTATGAAATAATGCAATTATCGCTTAAAAAACCTTTTTGTTCTTTGTATATAGGATATAATATTTTTTTTACTTCAATTTTGGTAGGTATGTTAGGATTATTACCTGCATTAATATTTGATATTTTTTGGCAGTATAATCAATATTATAAAGAGTTAAAAATGACTCATCATGAAGTAAAAGAAGAATTTAAACAATTTGAAGGTGATCCTAATATTAAACGTCGTATTAGAGAATTAATGAAATCTAAAATATATAGTAAAATGTTGTATAATGTTAATAAATCACATGTAATTGTTACAAACCCTATTCATTACGCGATTGCTTTACAATACGACGCAAAAAAAATGATTGCACCAAAAGTTTTAGAAAAAGCTAAAGGTTACTTAGCTTTAAAAATGTGTGAAGTAGCTAAAAAAAAATTAATTCCTATTTTTCAATCTCCTTTATTAGCACGTAAATTATATCAAAAAAGTGCAATAGGAGAGTTTATATCTGAAGATTTATACATTGCTATCGCGGAAATATTAGCATGGGTATGGAAGATAAAGCGATGGCGAGAAAAAGGAGGGGTTTATCCTGATAAACCACAAAATTTATAAATTAATTAATTATAGTTATTTTAGGACAAAAAAATGTTTTTTAAATTTTTATCTGTATTTACTCAGATGTACAAAGCATATTGTATCAAATGGAACATGTTGGTTTCTCCAATATTACTTTTAATATTGTTATCAATGATGATATTTCCATTGCCAGGATTTGTCTTAGATGTATTTTTTACTTTTAATATAGTATTATCAATTATTGTTTTGTTAGTAGCTATGTTTACAAAAAATACTTTAGATTTTATATCATTTCCTATCGCAATATTGTTTAGTACATTGTTACGATTGTCTTTGAATATAGGTTCTACTCGTACTATTTTATTACAAGGGCATACAGGATCATATGCAGCCGGTAATGTTGTAAAAGCATTTGGACATTTTTTAGTTGGTAATAATTTTTCTGTGGGAATAGTAGTATTTATTATATTAATAGTGATCAATTTTTTAGTCATTACTAAAGGAGCTGGAAGAATAGCTGAAGTTGGAGCTAGATTTGCTTTAGATGGTATGCCAGGGAAACAAATGTCTATTGATGCTGATTTTAATGCTGGGTTAATTAGTGAAAAAGAGGCAAAAAAACGTAGATTAGAAGTATATCAAGAATCTGAGTTCTACGGTGCAATGGATGGTGCTAGTAAATTTATAAGAGGTGATGCAATAGCTGGTATTATAGTGATGGTAATAAATATTACAGGGGGATTAATAGTTGGAATAGTGCAACATCATATGTCTTTTATTGAGGCAACTAAAGATTATACATTATTAACAATAGGTGATGGTTTAGTAGCTCAAATACCTTCTTTGTTAATATCTATAGCTGCAGGAATTATTGTAACTCGAATTAATACTGAACAAAATATAACTGAACAATTGATTACTCAAGTTTTTTGTAATCCAATTGCTATATTTTTTACTGGTTGTTTATTAGGGATAATGGGATTAATACCTGGAATGCCTAAAATAATATTTTTTTTGTTTGCAATAGTATTATTCATACTAAGTTGGTTTACATATGGAAAAGTAATAAACAATGTGAATGCTTCTTCAATAACTCAAAATTTTAATGTAATTAAAAATGAAAATTTGTTAGAAGTATCTTGGAAAGATGTGCAACTAGAAGATTGTGTACGAATTGAATTAAGTAATGAATTATTACCATTGATTGATATAAATAAAAAGAATAACTTATTAATAAAAATTCGAAGTATTAGAAAAAAATTTGCTCAAGAAGTAGGATTTGTACCTCCAGTTGTGCATGTTAAAAATAATTTTATGTTACCTTCTTCGAAATATCGTATTTTAATTAAAGGAGTAGAATGTACTTCATGGATCGTTAATTTAAATTATTGGTTGGCTATCAATGTCAATAAAGTATTGGATAAATTACCTGGAGAAGAAATTATTGAACCAACTTTCGGTATTCAATCTTATTGGATAAAGAAAGATTTAAAAAATAAAGCTGAAAAAATGGGGTTTATGGTAGTAGATAATGTATCTGTAATTTCAACTCATTTTAATAAAATTATGTATCAAAATATGGGAGAGTTATTTGGATATTATGAAACTCAAAAATTGTTAGATAAAATTAATGCAGAATTACCTAAATTTGTAGAAGAATTAGTACCTAATTTAATTAGTTTGAGTGTTTTAAACAAAGTATTAAAAAATTTGTTATATGAACAAGTATTTATTAAAGATATAAAAACTATTTTAGAAACTATTTTAGAACATGTATCAACAAACAAAAATCCAGATTATCTGACCAGTGTTGTTAGAATTGCATTAGGGAAAATTATTGTACAAAATATTTTTAAAGATCGTATAAAAATTAATGCCATAGGTTTAGATCTGAGTTTAGAAAATATATTACTTCAATCGTTTGAAGGGAATCAAGAAATTATTGAACCAGGGTTATTAAATAATTTAATAATACAAACTAAAAATGTTATTAATCAACAAATTTTAAGTAATAATCCTATTGTGTTAATTGTTAATCATAAATTAAGAATGTTTTTATCTAAGTTATTAAGGCCTTGTTTTAATGAATTAGTTGTATTATCTAATGCAGAAATTCCTAATGATAAAAAAATTCATATAGTGAATATACTAGGCAAACAACATAATTAATGTTATTAATTTATTTAAATAAATTTAAAAAATTAATTATTATATCGATTGTATGTGTGCAAATTTTATAATTTTTAATTTTTTTTAAAATGTAGTTAATTATATTTATATTAATAATTTTAATATTCTTGTAAATATGTAGTAATATATATTACATCTGATTAATTACTTTAATACCTAGCATTAATAATCCTTTTTTTAATATTTTAGATATTAAAAATAATAATTTTAATTTACTTTGCAATGCTTTATCATCTTTAGATGACAAGATTGAATATGATGTATATAGTTTAGAAAATAATACGGATAATTCGTATAAATAAGTACACATAATATGAGGTGTTCCATCTTTTATTACTTGTATAATGATTTCTTCAAATTGAAGAATTTTGATAGCTAGTTTTCTTTCATAATCATTGGTTATAGTGAAAGTTAATTTAGAAGAAAGAGAAATTTTTTTTATTTTTTTGAAAATAGATATTATTCGAACATAAGCATATTGTATATATGGAGCAGTATTTCCTTCAAATTTTAGCATTGAATCCCAATCAAATATATAGTTTGTAACACGATTTTTTGACAAATCTGCATATTTCATAGCTCCAATACCTATTATTTCAGATAATTTTTTTAATTCATTCTTAGTAATCTTGGGATTTTTTTCTAAAATAATTTTTTTTGCTCGTTTTTTAGATTCGTGAATTAATAAATTCAGGCGTATTGTTTTACCGTCTCTAGTTTTGAATGGACGTTTATTTTTTGATAGCACCATTCCGAAAATATGATGTTCTAATTTAAAATCAAGAGGTATATAACCAGCTTTTTTAGCTATTATAATAACTTGTTCTAAATGTTGTTTTTGTCTACTGTCAGTATAATATAAAATTCGATCAGCGTGTAATTGCTGGTATCGATATTTTAAACAAGCGATATCTATTGTAGAATATAAATAAGCTCCATCACTTTTTTGAATAACTACACCCATTGGAGCTCCTTGTCTGTTTTTAAATTGATTCAAAAATACAATTACAGATTTATTTATTACAACTGCTATTTTTTTTTCTAATAAATCTTTTACAATAACAGCTAACATATTATGGTAAAAACTTTCACCGATAATATGTTGTGTTTTTAAACTAACTTTTAAAGCTTCATATATTTTTTGATTTTTTTTAATTGTAATATTAACTATTTTTTTCCAAATAGTAGTACAATGTTTGTTTCCTGTTTGTAATTTAAGCACATATTTTCTAGATTTATTTGCAAAATTTAAATCTATACTAAATTTTTTTTTAGCTTTTTGATAAAAATTGTTAAAATCTGTTAATTTAAAATCATTTGGGTTTTTTTTATATGTTTCTTCAAAAAAAGCTATTAACATACCAAATTGAGTACCCCAATCTCCAATATGGTTTGCTCTGATAACTCTATGACCTAAAAATTCTAAATGTTTTACTATAGAATCGCCTATAATAGTAGATCTTAAATGTCCAACATGCATTTCTTTTGCAATATTTGGAGAAGAATAATCTACAACAATTGTTTGTTGCTTTTGAGTATTGACTCCTATTTTAGGAGAATAGAGAATTTCCTTGAATGTGTTTTCGATCCATTGATTACTTATAAAGAAATTGATAAAACCTTTCGTAGAAGCTTCTATTTTAGAGCACATATAGTGTAAATTTATTGTTGAAACAATTTTTTTTGCAAATGTATAAGGGTTTATTTTTTCTATTGTAGAGATTTGAATAATATTACTACATTGATAGTCCCAAGAGTAATGTTTAGGTGAAATTTGTACTGATATGTTTATATTAGTTTTAATATTATGTAACAACAGTGATTGTTGTATTGCTTGAGTGATTATAGATTTAATATTCAAATATTTTCCTTATTTTAGAATGTTTACAGATTTAAAGGTAATAGAAAGCATTTAGATTGTATATTGTCTACATTTTTTTTATTTTTATGCTAATTAATATCATTATTATAATGATGATAAAGTATTAATTAAATTGTAAATTGTTTATTTTAATAAATACTTTATAAATGTTTTTTTAATATTGTAAATAAATGACATATATTGTGACAATGCATACAGCACATTAAAAAAATGTTTTAAACAAAATTTTTTTGTTTGTTAATGTTTCATGTTAGTGTTATTATTTTGTAAAGATAGTATATTTAAAAATATGATCAATATTTTATAAAGTAATTGAATGTTGTTGATTTAAATGTTATTTAACATTTTTAATATTAACATGTTTTTAAAAAAAATAAATTGTTTCTTAAAAAATTAAATAAAACATTGACAAATATAAAAAAGAAATGTATGGTACATAGTAGTTAAGATTTTTTGTTCTTTAAAAATTTATCAGATAATTTGTGTGGGCACATCCAAATAAAATAGTTTGAAATAAAAAAATTTTTCATAAGATTTATTTATGAAAAATAAAAGTTTGTAATTGAAGAGTTTGATCATGGCTCAGATTGAACGCTGGCGGCAAGCCTAACACATGCAAGTTGAGCGGCAGCGAAAAGAAAGCTTGCTTTCTTTGTCGGCGAGCAGCGAACGGGTGAGTAATATCTGGGAATCTACCTTTAAGAGGGGGACAACCACTAGAAATGGTGGCTAATACCGCATAATGTTGAAAAACCAAAGTGGGGGATCTTTTAATATAGACCTCATGCTTTTAGATGAGCCCAGATGAGATTAGCTTGATGGTAAGGTAATGGCTTACCATGGCAACGATCTCTAGCTGGTCTGAGAGGACAAACAGCCACACTGGAACTGAGACACGGTCCAGACTCTTACGGGAGGCAGCAGTGGGGAATATTGCACAATGGGCGAAAGCCTGATGCAGCTATGCCGCGTGTATGAAGAAGGCCTTAGGGTTGTAAAGTACTTTCAGCGGGGAAGAAAAATAAAAAGTTAATACCTTTTTTTTGTGACGTTACCCGAAGAAGAAGCACCGGCTAACTCCGTGCCAGCAGCCGCGGTAATACGGAGGGTGCTAGCGTTAATCAGAATTACTGGGCGTAAAGAGCTCGTAGGTGGTTTATTAAGTCAGATGTGAAATCCCTGGGCTTAACCTAGGAACTGCATTTGAAACTAATTCACTAGAGTATCGTAGAGGGAGGTAGAATTCTAGGTGTAGCGGTGAAATGCGTAGATATCTGGAGGAATACCAGTGGCGAAAGCGGCCTCCTAAACGAATACTGACACTGAGGTGCGAAAGCGTGGGGAGCAAACAGGATTAGATACCCTGGTAGTCCATGCCGTAAACGATGTCGACTGAGAGGTTGTTTCCATGAGAAGTGACTTCTGAAGCTAACGCATTAAGTCGACCGCCTGGGGAGTACGGTCGCAAGGCTAAAACTCAAATGAATTGACGGGGGCCCGCACAAGCGGTGGAGCATGTGGTTTAATTCGATGCAACGCGAAAAACCTTACCTGGTCTTGACATCCATAGAATTTTTCAGAAACGAAAAAGTGCCTTAGGGAGCTATGAGACAGGTGCTGCATGGCTGTCGTCAGCTCGTGTTGTGAAATGTTGGGTTAAGTCCCGCAACGAGCGCAACCCTTATCTTCTGTTGCCATCAGGTTAAGCTGGGAACTCAGGAGAGACTGCCGGTTATAAACCGGAGGAAGGCGGGGATGACGTCAAGTCATCATGGCCCTTACGACCAGGGCTACACACGTGCTACAATGGTGTATACAAAGAGATGCTAGTCTGCAAAGATATGCCAACCTCATAAAGTACATCGTAGTTCGGACTGGAGTCTGCAACTCGACTCCACGAAGTCGGAATCGCTAGTAATCGTGGATCAGAATGCCACGGTGAATACGTTCCCGGGCCTTGTACACACCGCCCGTCACACCATGGGAGTGGGTTGCAAAAGAAGCAGGTTGTTTAACCAAGAAGTTTTTTGGAGGGCGCCTACCACTTTGTGATTCATGACTGGGGTGAAGTCGTAACAAGGTAACCGTAGGGGAACCTGCGGTTGGATCACCTCCTTAAAATAATTTATTTAAGGATGTGCTCACACAAATTATCTGACGAATTTATCAATTTTTATTTTTTAAAATACCCAAGCAGGCTTGTAGCTCAGTATGGTTAGAGCGCACCCCTGATAAGGGTGAGGTCGGTGGTTCAAGTCCACTCAGGCCTACTATTTTATCTAAAAAAAAATATTTAAAATGAAAATTTAGGGGGCTATAGCTCAGATGGAAGAGCGCCTGCTTTGCACGCAGGAGGTCAGCGGTTCGATCCCGCTTAGCTCCAATATTTTATTGTTTAAAATTATTTTTAATTTTTCTTAAATGTTTAAAAAATTGCCAAGGATAATATCTATTATAATCAAATTTTTTATATTTTTGCATATGTATTTCATGTGTTCTTAAAAAAATATTAATCTTTTTTTCTTCACGTAATGATAATATAGGAATATGTTTATTATTTTTTTTTATTAATTTAATATGTTTTAAAAATTTAGCTATTTTTTTGTCCATAGGAAATTGATTTATAGCAAACAATAAATTATTATAAGTGTATTCGTGACCGCAACACATGAAAGTGTTTTCAGGAAAAGATGAAATTTTTTTGAGCGAATGATACATTTCAAAATATAAGTTTTTGTATATTTTACCACATCCTGCAGAAAACAAAGTATCGCCACAAAATAAATAAGGTTTCATATAATAAGAAACGTGATATTTAGTGTGTCCTGAAGTATTTATTACTAAAATGGTACGATTTAATAAGTAAATTTCTTCACTATCGTGTACAATGTTTGTTACGAATTGATTATTGAATTCTAATGGACTGTAAACTTTTATTTTAGGATAATTAATAACTATATTTTTAATACCTTGTGTATGGTCATTATGTTTATGAGTGATTAAAATTGCTATCGGAATATAATTTCCTTTTATATAAGATAAAATAGAATTAGATTCTCCTGGATCAATTATAATACAATTTTTATTATTATGTATAATCCAAGAATAGTTATCTTTTAGTATAGGAATAGAAATTACCATTATTGATCTCATTAAATTTATAGATACACTATCATATAGTAGATTATTTTATTTAATATAACCTAAATCTTCTAATTTTGGTAGTTTTGCTGCTGTTTTAGCTAAATAATCGCATAAAATATTTTCTTTATGTAAATTATGTCCTTTAGTCCAAATCCAATAAGTTTTATGATTTTTTAAAACTAAAGATAATCGATGCCATAAATCTAAATTTTTTACTTTAGTTTTATTTTTTGTTTTCCATTTTTTATTTATCCATCTTCGGATCCAACAAGTTATTCCTAAACGTACATATTGACTATCTGTAGTTAATTGTACTATGCAATTTTCAGTAAGAGATTCTAAAGCAACAATAGGTCCCATAAGTTCCATTCTATTATTAGTTGTAAATCGATATCCTGCACTAATAGTTTTTTCAATAGATTTATAACGTAAAATTGCACTATAACCACCAGGTCCTGGGTTACCTAGACAAGAACCATCTACAAATATTTTTACTGTTTTTAACATAAGAATTGTCCTTATTATGTGTAACATTTATAAGATATAAATATAATTATGCAAAATTATTTTAAAAGACAAATTGTTTTAGATACTGAAACTACGGGTTTAAATATAACAAATAATATTAACACTACTCATAGAATTATCGAAATAGGAGCCGTAGAAATTATTAATCGAGAAATTACTAAAAATTTTTTTCATGTGTATATTAATCCTGGTCGACCTATTGATAAAGGGGCTTTTAAAATACATAACATATCTGATAATTTTTTGTTAAATAAACCTAAATTTTTAGAAATAGTTCATAGTTTTATTAATTATGTTAACAAATCTGAATTAATTATACATAATGCTTCTTTTGATATTCGGTTTATAAATAATGAATTAAATATTGTAAAGTTTCCTGTTTTAGCAATAGAAAAATATTGTCATATTATAGATACATTAAGTATAGCTAGAAAATTGTATCCTGGAAAAAAGAATACATTAGATAAATTATGTAAGAGGTTAGATATTAAAAATTGTGAAAGAAAGTTACATAATGCAATATTAGATGCTAAATTATTAGCTAAAGTATACTTGAGAATGACTAGGACACAAGATAAATTGGTTTTTAGTAATAAAGTTGACTATTTATCTAAAAAAATAAATTTTGTGAATAATATTAAAAAATTGAATAAAACTTTATTATTAGCTAATACTAAAGAATTATCTGCGCATGAACAATATTTAGATTTAATGTATAGAAATAATAAAAAATGTATTTGGAAAAAATTAAAATAAAATATGTTTTAGTATTGACTATTCTATATAAAAATATATAATTTAAATGTATGTCAACATAAGGTGCGGTAGTTCAGATGGTTAGAATATCGGCTTGTCACGCCGGAGGTCACGGGTTCGAACCCCGTCCGCACCGTAGAAATTATTCAAATAAACATTTTATTTAAAATTTAAAAATAATTACTTTTAATTAAAGTTGGATACATCTTTATTACTTAAATATATAATTACATAATAGTTTATAATTGATATAGATAAAGTTCTTTTATATTTTGTATATTTATATTTTTAAATAGTTATTGAAAAAATATTAATTTATTTAAATTTTTTATAGAAAATGTGTTTTTGATATGTTATGTATTATAGTGTTTTGTAATTTTCATAAACAGTCATTTTAATAATAAGTTATTTAAAAATTTTTTTATTTAGAAATTTTGAATAATTAAATAAACTATAATTTATTATAGTTGTTAAAAAAATAATTTTTTTGGCATTTTCATTTATATTTAATAGCGAATTTTTTTATTAAAAAATAATTGAAAGTTGTGAAAAGTTTTTTTGTATTTAATATATGCTTATTTCAGATAATTTGATGAAATAGTTTTTTTAACTAAAAATTAGTGTTTATTGAAATTTTAGTAAAAAATTGATTATAAATTTTAATTGTAGATAATCCCTAGTGTTTTGTGTCTATTTAATAATTTGAATACATGGAATATTCGTTATGAACGATCAAAATCAAAAATTAGAAAATAATAATCTAAAGTGTTCATTAGAAAAAGATGTTGTTAAAAAAGACGATTATATTATTAATGATCCAATAGTTAATGAAAAAATTGTACTTTTAAAACAAGAATTAGCTAAAGTAAATAATGATTTATTACAACAAGAAATAAAATCAAAAAAAGAAATAGATATACTAAATTATAGAATTAAAAAAAATATAAATAATCATATACTTTATTCATTAGAAGAGTGTATTAAAGAAATATTACCAACTATTGATAATTTGGAACGGTCATTAGAAATTATAAAAACATTAAAAGACGATGTAAAAAATTTACTCGTAAATATGCAATTAATATTAGAGAGTTTTAATAATTTGTTACTTGTTTATAAAGTGAAAATTATTAATAAACTACATGTACCATTTGATCCTAAAATACATCAAGCGATGTCTATTGATTATTCTAAAAATTTTCAATCCAATTATGTTGTTAACATTTTACAAAAAGGATATTTACTTCATGATCGGTTATTACGTCCTGCTATGGTAATTGTTTCTCAATAGTTTTTCATAGTAGAAATGTAAAATGTGAATTTAATATGTGTATATTATAGTAAAATATTATGTTAATAACTAGTATTTTTTATTATTAAAAAATAGTGTATAAAATTGTGTAACATTTTATATATTTATTATAAGCTAGTAATCATTTAATTATTTTTAAATAATGGTAATGAAAAAATTTAAGAATTCATCACATAATGTGCGAGAAATTATTGTTAATAAAAAAGTTTTTTATGATTTTTTTATTAAAAAAATTTTTGAATGTGGAATAGAATTGAAAGGTTGGGAAGTTAAATCTATTAGACAAAAAAAAATAAATATAGTAGGTAGTTATATAATTTTTTATGCAAATAATATTTATTTGTTTGGATCAACAATATTTCCTATTAGTACAATTACAGATAGTGGTATTTGTGAAACTAAAAGAAATAGAAAATTGTTGTTGCATAGAAAAGAAATTGTATTTTTGTATAATGAATCAAAACAAAATAGATATACTATTGTACCTATATCTTTAATTTGGAAAAGTAACTGGTGTAAATTGAAAATAGGTTTGGCTAAAGGCAAAAATAAGAAAGACAAAAGAGATAAAGAAAAATGTGCTAATTGGAAAAAAGAACAATCCCATATATTTAAAAAAATAAAATTAACATGTTGATCTAATAATTTAATATTATGTTATAATGCGAGTTTTAATAATTTAAATGAATAAAAAAAAAGATATATATTGGATAAAAAATGCATTATATCTAGCTAAGCATGCAGAATCTAAAGGTGAAGTACCTGTAGGAGCTGTTCTAGTATTAAATGACAAAAAAATATCTGAAGGATGGAATTGTTCTATTTTGAGTAAAGATCCAACGGCACATGCAGAAATAATAGCATTAAGAAAAGGTGCTCAAATTTTAAATAATTACAGATTAGTTAACACAACTTTGTATGTTACATTAGAGCCTTGTTTAATGTGTTTAGGAGCAATATTAAACAGTAGAATAAAAAAATTAGTTTATGGTGCTTGTGACAATACAAATAATAAAAAAAATTTTTGGAAGATACTATTAAGAAAAAATGTAATAGAAGTTACTAATAATATTTTACATAATAAATGTTCTTATCTAATAAAAAATTTTTTTAAAAAAAAAGATTATTAAAAAATTGTTTTTAATTAAATGTACTATTTGTTGAGTATATTATATTATATGTATTTTTAATTTTCAAAAATAGTTATTGCACATAAATATTTTTTTTCATTAGTTACACTGACATGATTTTTCCTTATATGAAGTTTTTTAGAAATTTTTAAGGCGTTTTTTAATAACTTTAATTTAGGTGCTCCTAAATTATTGTTATAAGTTTCAAAATGATAAAAAGATATTCCTTGAGATATTCCTGTTCCTAAAGCTTTAGAAGCTGATTCTTTAATTGCAAATACTTTAGCTAAAAAATTACATTTATTATGATGATGAACATACATCATATATTCATTAGCTGATAATATTTTTTTAGGTAATTGGTGAGGATAATGATGCATCATTATTTTTATTCTTTTAATCTCAACAATGTCAATACCTATGCCAATGATAGTCATTGTTTTGTAATATCTATGTTATATATTATATAAATATCAATCATTGAATTAAATCATTTTATCCAAATAAAAAGATGTACCTTTCGTTGAAAAAAACATGATATATTTTTCTTAGCCATTATACTACATTTTTTTATTTTATTTCCTGTTTTACCAATTAATATTGATTTATGTCTATTTTTTTTAACTAAAATTAATGCTTTAATAATATATTCTTTTTTCGTATTTATAGAAATAGAATTAATTTGAATTGTTATAGTATAAGGTAATTCTTTGTTGAAATAAATCATGTATTGTTCTCTAATAAATTCTGATACTACAAAATTTGTAGAACAATTAGTAATATAAGATTTAAGATATTGATGTGGCCGATCAGGTAGTAATGAATAAATAATTTTGATTAAAATATCAATATTTTTTTTATTTTTTCCGGACATAGGAAGTATTTCTAAAAAATTAAATTTTTTTTTCAAAAAATTTATATGAGGTAATAATAGCATCTTATTTTTCAGTTTATCTATTTTATTAATAATTAATAAAGTTGGTATACTACTATTTTTAATAGTGTTTAATGTATTTTCATCGTTTTGATCCCATGAAATGTTTTCTACTATAAAAATAGTAATATCAGATTCATAAATAATCTTTTTTAATTTGTTTAAATTGAATTTGTTTATAAGATCAATTCCTGGAGTATCAAAATATATTGTTTGATATATTTTTTTTGTATGTACACCAAAAATATAATTTTGAGTAGTGTTACGTTTTTTGGAAATAATAGAAATTTTTTTATTTATTAATTGATTGAATAATGTAGATTTACCAACGTTTGTTTTCCCAACAATTACTATTGTTCCACAATAGGTTTTATATAGCATTATTTATTCTATTCCTAATTGAATTAATATTCTATGAGCTGCATCTTGTTCTGCTTTTCTTCTGCTGGTACCTATACCTACTATATATTCTTTGATTCCTACAATTTCACATTGAATAGTAAATAGTTGATTATGAGCTTCTCCATATACTTGAATAATTAAATATGAAGGTAATGGTAAATGCTTAGATTGTAAATATTCTTGCAGTCGTGTTTTAGGATCTTTTTGAGTATCCCCTGGACTAATTTTTTTTAATCTTTCTTTATACCATTTAAGTATTAATTTTTCAATTGTTATAATATTACTGTCTAAAAAAATACTTCCAATTAAAGCTTCTACTGTATTAGCTAAAATTGATTCTCTATGAAATCCTCCGCTTTTTAATTCTCCTTGTCCCAATTTTAAATATTTTCCTAAAGCAAATTCATGAGCTATTTTAGCTAAAGTGTTTCCGCGCACTAATGTAGCGCGCATGCGACTCATGTCTCCTTCATTTACATTTGGAAAATATTTATATAAAGCATTAGCTATTACAAAACTTAAAATAGAATCTCCTAAAAATTCTAATCTTTCATTATGTTTATTACTAGCACTTCTATGAGTTAATGCTTGTGTTAAAAGATTTTTTTGAGTAAATGTATACCCTAATATTTTTTGTAACTTAATTGTTTCAATGTAATTCATATTGTACTAATTTATATTTATACTAATTTAATAAAGTATGTATATTAAATACGTATACTTAATCAATAGATTGGATTATATACTAATATATTTTTAGGTATTAGCATCTGTTAGAAATATAGTTATTATTATGAATAATATTATTGTATTTTACCTATTCTATTTAATCTTAAACCAACAGGCCATTTATTTTCTTCTTTTTTAAAACTAAACCATATTATAGTGGCTTTACCTACTATATTTTCTTCTGGAACGAAACCCCAGTATCTGCTGTCGTAACTATTGTCTCTATTATCTCCCATAACGAAATATTTGTTTTTAGGAACTACCCATGATCCTGATAAATAATTTGATTGTTTAAAATATAACTGTGTAGAGTCTGAAACTTGATCTATTAATAATATTCTATATGGAAGATTGTCATCTATTTTTTCTTTAAATATTTTTGGATGTAACCAATAAGGATTATAATAAAATTTATTATGTTTTGTAATATCAGATTGTAGCTTATAATTAATTATTATTTTTTTATTACAAAATAAATATTTTTTACAATGATTATAAATTAGTAAATGTTTATTTTTGTAATTATAAATTATATTATCTCCAGGTAATCCAATAATACGTTTAATATATAAAACATTAGTATTTAAAGGGTATCTAAACACTATTATGTCTCCGCGTTTAGGATTATTAAAGTTAATCAATTTAGTATGAAAAATTGGATCTTTTAATCCATAAGAGAATTTTTTAACTAATATAAAATCTCCTATTAATAAAGTAGGAATCATAGACCCCGAAGGAATTTGAAAAGGTTCATAAATAAATGCTCTAATTATAAAAACTATCAAAAAAATAGGAAAAAATGAAGCTATAATATTTGTATATTCATATTTAATATTTTTTTTTAAATGTTTATTTATAAATTTTGTAGCAACCCAAAAAAAACCAGTAATTAATGTAATAATGAATAAAAGGATAATGATAAATTGTGACACTAAAAATTACTCCTTATAGTTTTATTTATAATGTCTATTTAAAATAGTAAAAAATGTTTTTTGAGGAATTGCTATTTTACCAATTTTTTTTAATTTTTTTTTCCCTTTTTTTTGCTTTTGTAATAATTTCTTTTTTCTAGAAATATCTCCTCCATAACATTTGGATAAAACATTTTTTTTAAGTTGTTTAACAGTTGAACGTGCTATAATTATATTGTTAATTACTGATTGTATGATGACATCAAATTGCTGTCTTGGTATTGTACTTTGTATTTTGTGTACTATTTTTTTAGCATATATTTGAGAATTTTTTTTATGTATTATACAAGATAAAGCATCTATTTTTTTAGAATTAATTAATATATCTAATTTTACTACATCTGATTTTTTAAAATTTAAAAAATTATATTCTAAAGAAGCATAACCACTAGATATAGATTTAAGTTCATCAAAAAAATTTAAAATGACTTCAGACATAGGTATTTCATATAAAATAGATACTTGATTCATATGATAAGTAAGATTAATTTGAATTCCTCTTTTTTGGGTACATAGTTTAATTATACTACCTACAAATTTTGTAGGTGTAAATATATTACATTTAGCTATAGGTTCTCGTATTTCTTTAATTTTATTTAATGCTGGAAATTTAGAAGGATTATCTACATAAATAATCTTATTATTTAAAGTTTCTACTTCATAGATTACATTCGGAGCAGTAGAAATTAAATCTATATGATATTCTCTTTCTAATCTTTCTTTAACAATTTCCATATGTAGTAAACCTAAAAAACCACATCTAAATCCGAATCCTAAAGATGTAGAATGTTCATTCTCATAATATAATGATGCGTCATTTAAACTTAATTTTATTAGTCCATTTTTAAAATTTTGATATTCTGTAAGATCAATAGGAAATAAACCTGCATATATTTGAGGTTTTATTTTTTTAAATCCAGGCAAAGTATTAACCGCAGGATTTTTATTTAAAGTAAGTGTATCTCCTACTAGTATGTCAGTAACATGTTTAGTGTTACAGATAACCCATCCTACTTGTCCACATCTTAACATATTACAATATATTTTTTTAGGAGTAAATAAACCTATTGATTCTATTGTATATATTTTAGAATTACTCATAACTTTAATTTTATCTCTTTTTCGTAAGGATCCATTTTTAATACAAATTAAAGATACAACTCCTAAATAGTTATCAAACCAAGAATCAATAACTAAGGCTTGTAATGGTTTATTAGGATTCCCTTGAGGTGCTGGTATATCTGTAACTATTTTTTCTAATAAATCAATAATTCCAAAACCTGTTTTACCTGAACATTGTAATACTTGATCAGGTGAAAAACCTATAATATTTTTAATTTGGTTTAATGAATTAGATATATTTGCTGTTGGCAAATCAATTTTGTTTAGTACTGGAATAATTTTTAGCTTCATGTCAATTGCAATTTTACAATTTTCTAAAGTTTGTGCTTCAATTCCTTGAGTGGAGTCAATAATTAATACAGCACCTTCACAAGCATTTAAAGAACGTAATACTTCATAAGAAAAATTAACATGACCTGGAGTATCTATAAAATTTAATTGAAAAGTTTTTTTTTGAATCTTAGAAACGTAATTAATAGTAACGCTTTGTGCTTTTATTGTTATACCTCTTTCTTTTTCTATATCCATAGAATCTAAAACTTGAGCAGACATTTCTCTTATTGTTAAACCGCCGCAAATTTGAATAAGTCGATCAGAGATTGTTGATTTGCCATGATCTATATGAGCAATAATAGAAAAATTTCTTATATTTTTCATTAATTAAATAATTTCACTTTAATTTTAAATTATGATGTTATTATACAATATATAGTATATATAAAATATGATACAATTGTTAACTAATGTATTAACAAAAAAATGAATTACATTAAACTTAAGGTTTATAATTTAATTATATATATTTTAAATATATTTAATCTAATTTTTTTAAATATTTAATAATTGAATTTCGTTCAATAATAATTATTTTAAAAAAAAACGTAACATATAAGTATTATTATGAATAATAGTAAATATAAAGTAATAGTGGGGATGTCTGGAGGTGTAGATTCATCTGTTTCTGCTTGGTTATTAAAAAAAAATAATTATCAAGTTGAAGGCTTATTTATGAAAAATTGGGAAGAAGATGATACACATAATTTTTGTGCTTCTAAACAAGATCTTCAAGATGCTCAAAATGTCTGCGATCATATAGGTATTCCATTGCATAAAGTTAATTTTTCAATAGAATATTGGAATGATGTTTTTTCTTACTTTTTATTAGAATTAAAAAATGGAAACACTCCTAATCCAGATGTTTTATGTAACACGAGAATTAAATTTGCAGTATTTGTACAATATTCGATAAAAAAACTAAATGCTGATTTCATTGCAACAGGCCATTATGCTAGAATAAAAAAGATAAATAAACAATTGTATCTTTTGAAAGGAGTTGATATTTCTAAAGATCAAAGTTATTTTTTACATGGTTTAACAGCTAATCAAATACAAAAAAGTTTATTTCCTTTGGGTAATTTTAAAAAACTTCAAGTTAGACGTATTGCTAAAAAAATAAAAATACCTGTGGCAACAAAAAAAGACTCTATGGGAATTTGTTTTATTGGAAAAAAAAGAATTAAAGATTTTTTAAGTAAATATTTTGTAAAAAGTCCAGGGAAAATTGTAACAATATCTGGAGAAATAGTAGGAACTCATATTGGTTTAATGTATTATACATTAGGACAAAGAAAAGGTTTGAATATAGGTGGTATAAAAGGTAGTTGTAATTTACCATGGTATGTAGTAAGTAAAAAAATTAGTAGTAATTTATTAATTGTTGCGCAAGGTATTAATAATCCTTATTTACAATCTATAGGTTTAATAGCTAAAAATATTAATTGGATAAATAAAAATAATATTAAAAAAAATTTTTGTTGTTCAGTTAAAACAAGATATCAACAACTAGACATTCCTTGTGTAGTTTCTTTAAAAACTCATAATAAAGTAAAGGTGATGTTTAAAAATCCTGTTTCTGCAGTAACACCAGGGCAATTTGCTGTTTTTTACAAATCAAGTATTTGTATAGGAGGAGGTGCGATTCAATATAGAATACCTTTTTTAGAACATTAGACTATATGTATTACAATTTTTATTAATATTATTAATATTAATAATTATCAGATCATTTACAAAATTAATCTTGTATTGATATGTGTAAAATAAAATATTTAATATTTTTAATGTTTTAACAATAGTTATTAATAAAGTTACTATTATAATAGTATTTTTTAAAATATAAATATAACTTTGTATGTTTTTATATTTATGTAGTTAATTAAACATATTAAATTACTAGCTACTATTAACAACTTAATTTAATAATAATCAATATTAAAGTTAAGACAAATTTTAAAAATAATTAATATTTTTCATTAATATTTTTTTAACAATTAATAAAATATATATTTTTAAATACATTAAACAAATATAGTAAGTTTTATTTTTTTTAAAAAAAATATCTAAGAATATATAAGTATAAATGTTTTTTGTGATTGAAACGATTAATAATATTAGTATAAATAATTAATAAGATAACATTTTGATTAAAATATTTACTATAAGTAATTATTATTGTAATAATCTGATTGCTCAAAAAGTATAAATTAATAACTTACGTTTTAAAATAAAATATTTTACTAAATATTTATTCAAAAAAATTAGTACCAGTTAAATTAACGGTGTATTGTTTAAAAAATAAGAGTTATAGGAAATTGAAAATATGAAATTATCTTCTTTAACAGCTATTTCTCCTATAGATGGGCGATATTTTGATAAAAATAATGTTGTAAGAAATATATATAGCGAATATGCTTTTATAAAATTTAAAATTAAAATAGAAATACTATGGCTAAAAAAGTTATTAAAAATTTCAGAAATTTTAAAATATTTAAAAATAAACGTAAAAATTTATGAATCATTAGATAACATTTTAATAAATTTTAATGAACTAGATGCTAAAAAAATAAAAAATATTGAAAAAACTACTAATCATGATATTAAAGCATTAGAATATTTTTTAAAAAAAAAATGTAATAATGATATATTATTATCAACAATATCAGAATTTATTCATTTTGGTTGCACTTCTGACGATATTAATAATTTATCTTATGCTTTAATGTTAAAAAAAACATATCGAACTATTTTGATTCCATATTGGAAAAAAATATTAAATAAAATTAAAATACGTGCATTAAAATATAAAAAAATTGCGTTAATATCTTATACACATGGACAACCAGCAACACCATCTACTATAGGTAAAGAATTTGCTAATTTTTATTATAGAATGCATAGACAATATGTTCAATTAAAAAAAATAGAATTTTTAGGTAAAATTAACGGATCCACTGGAAATTATAATGCCTTGTTGGTTGCTTATCCTAATATAAATTGGCATAAAATTAGCGAAGATTTTGTTACATCTTTAGGTCTTACATGGAATCCTTGTACTACACAAATAGAACCTCACGATTATATTGCAGAGTTTTTTCATTGTATAATTCGATTTAATACTATTTTAATAGATTTTAATAGAGATATGTGGGGATATATTTCTTTGGAATATTTTTCGCAAAAACATGTAAATGGAGAAATAGGTTCATCTGTAATGCCCCATAAAATTAATCCAATAAATTTTGAAAATTCAGAAGGTAATTTATCTATGGCTAATGCTTTAATGAATTTTATGGCAAATAAACTTCCAATATCTCGATGGCAACGTGATTTAACAGATTCTACTGTTTTAAGAAATATGGGGTTAACAATTAGTTATTCAGTATTAGCTTATGATTCTTGTTTACTTGGAATAGATAAATTACAGATAAATGAAAGTAAAATGTTAGAAGTTTTAAATTTAAATTGGGAAATTTTATCAGAGCCTATACAAATTGTGATGAAGCGTTATGGGATAACAAATGCTTATGAACAACTTATGCGATTGACTAAAGGAAAAAAAATTGACAGTAAAATAATACATAATTTTATTGATCAAACTTCATTACCAATACAAGAAAAAAACAAATTAAAAAAGTTGACTCCAATGAACTATATTGGTATGTCTGTAAATATTATAAATCAATTATATTGTTAGTACAGATATAAAAAATTTTTAAAATACATAAATAATTTGCTTTGTATTGTTTTTTAAAAAATTTTTAATGTGTAAATAATTTTCGGTAGTTTCAATTTTTCAATATTTAAGTTTTAATTAAATAAATTTGTTATATTTTATTCATTTTTTTTATAGTAAAAAATACTAATATATAAACATATTAACTTGCATAGTTTATTCTAATAATAGAATGATGTATTTAATAATGTGTTATTATTACATTTTAAGTATTTACGTAAGATATAATCTGTTAATTTATATATTATATTGTTTTAAATAGAAAATTAATATCTATGTAACGCAATATCTTACAACTTGAAAAGTATTTTAAGAATATAACATATTATAATATAATATGCACTAAGTGCATTTTATTATGTATTTAAATTAAATTAAAAATTAAAAAAATAATTTAAAATTACTAAATACATGTTACATTTAATATTTTTGGAAAAAAATTTATGAAAAGATAGATAAAAGATTTTGTTTTATAAAATTTTTATCAAATTTTTTAAAGAAAAGTATTGATGTTAACATTAAAAATATTTAAATTTTGTAAAAAAATAAATAAAATTAATAAATTAGTAGATTAGTAAATTTAAAATTTGTTTTAATCATATTGCACTATAAAGTATTTAACATTTTTAAAGAAATATTTTTTAAGTAAATCTTAAAATAATACTTAAAATTAATTTTGTTAATTTTAAGTAATTAATTATTTATATTTACAAAAAAAATTATTTATTACAATAAATATTGTAAATATTTATTATAAGTTTTAGAAATTTACGATACACTAGAAATAATTATTGAACATTTTAATTATATCGAGTCGTTTATTTATGGGTTTTTTAAAAAATAAAAGGTTTTTAATTACTGGAATTACTAATGAACAATCAATTGCATTTGGAATAGCTAAATCTATGTATTTACAAGAAGCAGAACTTGCTTTTACTTATAAAAATTTAAGGTTAAAATCTATAGTAACGAAATATGCTAAAATGTTTAATTCAAAAATTGTGATTCCTTGTAATGTTATTGATGATAAAAATGTAATAAATTTATTTGATAAATTATCTAATTATTGGGAAAAATTTGATGGATTTGTACATTCAATAGCTTTCGTTTATCCAAAGCAACTTCAAGGTAATTATATTGATTTAATAGATAGAAAAGCGTTTACTATAGCCCATGAAATTAATTCATACAGTTTTGTTGCTATGGTAAAAAACTGTAAACATATGTTAAATAAAAATTCTTCTATTATAACTTTGTCTTATATAGGTTCTAAAAAAATTGTACCAAATTATAATATTATGGGTATTGCTAAAGCATCTTTAGAGTGTAACATGCGATATGTGGCATATAGTTTAAGGAATAATCAAATTAGAGTTAATGCTATTTCTGTTGGTCCAATTAAAACTTTAGCGTCATCTTTTATTAAAGATTTTACTAAAATAAAAAATGCTTCTCAAATTAAATCTTTGATTAAAAGAAATGTTACTATTTTTGAAATAGGTAACATTGCTGCTTTTTTATGTTCAAATTTGTCTAGTGCTATTTCAGGACAGGTAATTTATGCTGATGGAGGATCTTCAGTTTTTGTTTAAAACTAAATATTATTTATAACATTAATTATAAATAATACAGTGATTATAATATTAACCATATTTTTTTAATTTTAATAATATTTATATTTATGAGCATTTAATAAATAATGTTTCATTAGGTTCTATATAGTATATAAATATATCATATAACAAACATTATTTTTATATAGTAAACAATTAAAACTTAAACAATTTTTTATCAAATAAAATTGAGTAACATTTTTAAATGTTGTTACAAATAAAATTATTTACTAAATACATCTTTATGTAAATAAATATTAATTTTTAATATAATTATATTTATAAATATTATAGTTTGTTTGTCAGAATTTTTTTTAGTAACACATGTAATAATACAATATATTAAATAATAATTATTTATTTTTTAAAAAAATTATATTGTAACTTTAGGCTTAACTAATATTATGTTAAAAAATCATCCGTTATTATTACAATTAAAAAAGAAGTTTCAAAATAAAATTGTTACAGTTAAAAAGATTGTAAAAAAAAATATACAAAAATTTAATTTTTTTAATATTGAGAAAAATAAAAAATGCCAAGTTTCTTCTACAAGTATAGAAAACCTTTTATCTGAAGGTAATAATATAACTTCAATTAATATTAAATCAAATAAAAAAGTTATAATGCCTTTAAAATTAGTGAAAACATCTTTAAAAGAGTTTGTAGGTCGCATACAAAAAAAAAATAAAAAAATATTTATTATTCCGGAATATTTTTTTTTAAAAGAATCAATTATATGTGAATGTACTAACGATTTAAAAAATAAAATACAATCAAACGATTGGGTATTAGCTAAATTATTACGATATAAATTTAAAAAAAATAAATTTTTCGTAGCATATATTATCAAAATAATAGCTTCAAAAAAAAATCCATTGGCTAGATGGTTAATAACATTAGCTAAATATAATTTAGATGATAGTGCTCCAAAAGTCAAAAATTATAATTTTATAGTAGATTCTAAATATAATAGATTAGATTTAACTAAATTAGATTTTATTACAATAGATAATGCTTTTACTAAAGATATAGATGATGCTGTGTATATCACAAAAAATTTTAAAAATGAATTTGTGTTAACAATAGCAATTGCTGATCCAACATCGTATATACCTTATCAAAGTGAATTAGACACAATTGCTAAAAATAGAGGTTTTACTAATTATTTACCAGGTTTTAATGTTCCTATGTTACCTAAAGAATTATCGGAAAATTTGTGTTCTTTAAAGCCTGGAATGTGTAGACCAGCATTAGTATGCATGGTGAACATTTCAAATCAAGGTAATATTATAGAAGATAGTATACAATTTAATTTAGCATGGATAAAATCTAAAGAAAAATTAATATACGAAAATGTTTCAAATTGGTTAGAAAATATTGGTACTTGGAAACCTCAAAGTAATGTTATAGCTAATCAAATTTTTTTATTACAATCTTTATATAAAGTTAGGCGTCAATGGAGAAAAAAACATACATTAATATATAAAGAAAAGTTAGAATATAAATTTAATTTTAGTAAAAATGGAGAGGTAATAAAAATAACAGGTGTACATAGACGGATAGCTCATCGTATTATAGAAGAATCTATGATTATTGCTAATATGTGCGCGGCTGGTATACTAACTAAAAAAATAGGATTTGGTATATACAATGTGCATATCGGATATGATATATTAAATGCTGCACAAATTATTTGTATACTAAAAAGATATAATATTTTGGTAAATATAAAAGATATTTGTAATTTAACATCAGTAATTAAGTTAAATAAAAAATTAAATATTTTAAATAATAATTATTTAAATAATCGTATTCGAAAATTTCAAGCTTATAGTGAATTTAGTATAACTCCAAAACCTCATTTTGGTTTGGGTGTAAAATATTATGCCACGTGGACATCTCCTATAAGAAAATATGGAGATATGATTAATCACAGATTATTAAAATCTATTATTACAAATACCTCTCATTTGTCACTTAAACGTGATGTTGTTATTAAAATAAGTAACTGTAAACGTAAAAATCGTATGGCTGAACGAGACATTTCAGATTGGTTATATATTTCTTATTTTAAAAAAAATGTTAATATAAATGATATCTTTAAAGGAGAAATAATTGATATATTTAAGGCAGGAATGCGAATTTGTTTAATAAATAATGGAGCTAATGCTTTTGTTCCATTTTATTTATTAAATTTTATTTGTTCAAAATTAGTTTATCATAAAAATGATGGAATAATATATGAACATAACAAACCATTATACCGAGTGTCAGATATCATAAAGGTATCTATAATAGATGTCAAAGAACATGAAAAAAAAATTATAGCTTGTCCATTTTTTTAAATAAATATTCATTAATTAAAAAAATTTTAACAAACTGTTTCAGTTTTTATTAAATACAAATTAAAATATATAGTATAATTATATACTAAGTAGCATTTTTTTTAAAAAAAATTAATGTATTATTTATTTATTTTTTATATTTATAAATTATTTAATGACAAATTATATAATAGCATAATATCAATTTATAAAAAATTATAAATTTTATTTTTTATAATAAAAAATATTTGTAAATATTAATAAACATTAATGAATGTTAATAAATTTTTTATAATTATTTTTATATAAGGGGAAAATCATGAATTTTTTAACAATAATGTTTTTGACATATATGAAATTTTTTGTTAGTTTATTTATTTTAGTAAATCCAATTGGAATGATCCCTATATTTACTAGTATAACGAATCATCAATCAACACATCAAAGAAATAAAACTAATTTAATTGCTAATTTTACAGTTTTTATTATTTTATCTATAGCATTATTGTTAGGGAACCAAATTTTAAATTTTTTTGGAATTTCAATTAGTGCCTTTAGGATTGCTGGAGGTATACTAATAATTAGTATTGCTATGTCTATGATTAATGGAAATTTAATAAGTAAAATAAAAAAAAGAGATAATAATTCTAGTAGTATTCATATGAATTCTGAAAATGTAGGTATTATTCCTCTTGCAATGCCTTTAATAGCTGGTCCTGGAGCTATTAGCTCTATTATTATGTGGAGTTCTCAATATTCTAGTTTTTTTAATTTAATAATCGGAAGTATTGTAATTGCTTTTTTTTCTTTATTTTGTTGGTTATTATTTAGAGTATCTCCTTTAATAGTGGCTTTTTTAGGAAAAACTGGAATTAATATTATAACAAGAATTATGGGGTTATTATTAATGGCATTAGGAGTAGAATTTATAGTTTCTGGAATTAAATTTATATTTTTTTAATATTATGTGATTGTATTATATTTAATTTATATCGATGTATATTTAATTTTTTTTTAAAAGTATCGTATAAAATATAATCATTAATAAGTTTACTTTCAAAGGTTAAAAAATATTTTGGAAAAGCATATAATTAAAATTAAAAATTTAGGTTTAAAAAGGTGGGATGAAATATCTTTAAATATGTATAAATTTACTTGTTCTAGAAATGAAAATACATTAGATGAAATTTGGTTTGTAGAACATTATCCTGTTTATACTATAGGACAAAGTACGTTTATACAAAAAAAAATGCGTACTTTTAAAAATATACCCTTATTTTATAGTCATAGAGGAGGTAAGATTACTTACCATGGACCTGGACAGCAATTAATGTATTTATTAATAGATTTAAACAGATTAAATATTAATGTTAAAAATTTATTAAATATTATAGAAAATGTTTTAATATGCACTTTAAAAATGTTTAATATACAAGGAGTTTCTAAAAAAAATATGCCTGGAATATATATTCACAATAAAAAAATATGTTCTATAGGGTTACGCATTAAAAATGGATGCTCTTTACATGGTATAGCATTAAACGTAAATATGAATATGTATCCTTTTAGTTTAATCAATCCGTGTGGTTTTAAAAATATTCAAATGACTCAAATAAAAAATTTTCAATTAAATGTTTCTTTGATTTCGGTAAGGAATATGTTAATAAAATATTTTTTAAAATATTTAAACATATATATATCGCAAAAAAATTATACTTGATAATACATTAATAATATCATAAAATTATTTACTCTTTTATTTTTTATAAAAAAAATAAAAGAAATTGAAATATTTGTTATAAAAAAATTAATTTTTTTTATTAGACAAATATTTAGTATTATTTATAATTAATTTTTAATAATTACTGATATTAATGGATTTTTTATACTAATATGAACAACATACTACAAATTCCTTTGAATCAATTACAATTATTACAACAAGAAAAAGATTTGAAAAAACCTAGTTGGATTAAAATTAAATTACCAAAAGATATGCGTCGAGTAAATAATATAAAAAAAATATTACGGGAAAATAAACTTAATTCTGTGTGTGAAGAAGCTTTATGTCCTAATTTAACAGAATGTTTTAATAAAGGAACAGTTACTTTTATGATTTTAGGTACAGTTTGTACTAGAAAATGTTCATTTTGCGCTGTATTTAATGGTCGACCTAATATTCCTGATGTACTTGAACCTAAAAAGTTAGCTAAAGTTATTTCAGATATAAATATTAATTTTGTAGTTATTACTTCAGTTAATAGAGATGATTTGAAAGATGGAGGTTCTAAACATTTTTTAAAATGTATTCAAGCTATTAGAAGTAATAAAAATGTAAAAATAGAGATATTAGTACCTGATTTTAGAAATTGTGTAGATATAGCATTAAACAATCTTACTATTTCTCCTCCAGATATTTTTAATCATAATTTAGAAAATGTACCAAGATTGTATAAAAAAATAAGACCAGGTGCTAATTATTATCAATCTTTAAAATTATTAGAGCGTTTTCGAATGATTAATCCAAACGTACCAACGAAGTCAGGATTAATGTTAGGATTAGGAGAAACTGATGAAGAGATAATTCAAGTAATGAAAGATCTTAGATTACATGGGGTAACGATGTTAACTTTAGGTCAATATTTACAACCTAGTATTGCTCATACATCAATAAAAAGATATATAACTCCTAAAGAATTTAAAGATATTCAGAACGAAGCTAAATCTTTAGGATTTGTTAATGTTTTTTCTGGTCCTTTAGTACGCTCTTCATATCATGCAGATATACAATTTTTAAGAAAAAAAGGTTAATATTTATACATTTTTAAGATAATAATTATTTTTTATTTTTTATATTTTTTAAAAAAAAATTTTATTTGAACATCTATATAAAAGTCAAAATAATTGATAAAAAATATTTTTTAATATATATGTGTATATAAAAATATAGTTGTTATTTATTTAATTTTAAAATTGACAATACGTTTAATAAATTTAAATATATAAAAAATATTTTCATATCATAAGGAACGACTTGTTATTAAATATTAAATAAACTTAAAGATAATTAATGTTAATTGTTAGTAATATTGTTACTAAAGGTAATAAAGTTTATTTTAATAAAATTTATTTTTTTAAAAATGATAGAACTGTAAAAACAAAATTTTATAATTACACATTTAAAAAAAATATTTTTGTTATTTAACAATCAACAATATTTGTTAATTTCAATAAATAAATTAAATGAAATAAATAAACTATTGTATTTGTGAGTAATTATTACTCATTATAAATGATAATTAATAAAATTATTTTTTTTAGTTATTTCAATTAACGTTAATTATAAATAATGTACATTTACATATTATATAAATTATTATAATTATTTTTTTTAAAACATGTACTTAAATATAGATATTAAATGTTAAATTATTTTTTAGTGTATAGATGTATTACTATGTTAATTAATTTAAATTTGTTTTTTTAATTTTATTTAAATATGATTTTAATAATTCAATTTTATTGTTAGACATTTTTAATTGTTTTTTAATTTTGTGAAATGATAAGTATAGTTTTAAATAAATTACAAAAAAAATTGTGCATCCAAGTAAAAAACTAAAAAAGAATAGAAACTCTATTAAATTTGATAATGAACATTCTAATTTTCTAAAAATACAATTTAGTATTATTGTTTGATTATTATATTTGCTAAATATATCAAATGTAATGAAAAGTGATAAAGATAAAAATAATGTTAATATATATTTCATTTTAAAATTGTCTATTAGTAAAAATTAGTTAGAATTATGTTTTTATGTTTAATAAACATAAAAACGTTTAAATATGTTTGTATATGTATAATTTCAATATTAAATAAATTTTTGTATAAAAAAGAATTTTGTATTTTTTATTTATGTTAAATGTTTTCAAATTTATTTAACATATAATAAAAATTATATTATAATATATATTATAATAAAATTTTTTTATATTTAATATTTATTAATATCATATAAGTACGTTAATATTTAGTGTAAAAATAAATTATTTTAGATAATTAATTTAACTTATTTATTCTATTAAAAAATTTAAATTAAAGCTATAAGGTTAAATTAAAACAACTAATATAAGAGAATTTATGGAATTAAAAAAAACAAAAAACGCTATATTACCAACTCCATGGGGTGATTTTAAATTAATAGGATTCGAAGAAAAAGATAAAAATAAAAATCATATAGCTTTAGTATATGGAAATATTGATGTTAATATTCCTATATTGTCTAGAATTCATTCTGAATGTGTGACTGGAGATGCTTTATTTAGTTTAAGATGTGATTGCGGTTTTCAATTAAAAAAAGCTTTAACCATGATAGCAAATGAAGGTAGTGGGATACTAATTTATCATAGACAAGAAGGTCGAAATATTGGATTATTAAACAAAATTCAAGCATATTCTTTACAAGATAAAGGTTTAGATACTGTTGAAGCTAATCATAAATTAGGATTTTCTGCTGATGAAAGAGATTTTACATCTTGTATTAAAATATTTAATATGTTACGTATAAAAAGTATAAAATTATTAACTAATAATCCTTTTAAAATTAAATTATTAAAGAAAAATGGTATTGATGTTGTACAGAGAATATCGTTAATAGTTGGTAAAAATTCTAAAAATATTCGCTATTTAAATACTAAAGAAAAAAAAATGGGACATTTATTATCAGTAAAAAAATAAAAAATATTTATTGATTTTTTTAAAAAAAAATAATTGTATATTTAAGATGTGTAATGTTTTTTATACAAAAATACACAATTTTTTTTAATATTTTTTGAATAATAATGAAGTTATAATTTTTTATGTATTACTAACATAATTATTAAAATTATAATAATTTATAAAAAAATCGTTTTTTACTTTTTATAAATATGTTTTAAAATATGTATTTTTTTAAAAATCTTAATTAAGAATAATTATTTAAATTGTATTTATTTTTTAGATAATTTTTTTTAAAAAAATGATTTTTTTATAATATAAAACAGTACATATTATATTTCAATATATTAAAATAGTTTTGTAACATATTTAATTTCAATGAACAAAAATATTTCATATAATAAATTAAGTTATATATCTTTTTATTTTTTTATAACAATATTCATCATAATTTATATTTTATTTATTGTAATAACAATATTATTGTCTATATAATATATATTATATATAATATATTTTAATATGATATGCATAAAATAAAAAATAATATTAGTATATATTAATAATATCTTTATTTTTTGTGATTAAAATATATATTTATATATAGACAAATTTTTTAATATATATTAAGTATATATTTACTTTTAATTAAAAATGTTATTAATAAATAAATTGTATTAATAAAATTTTTTTATTTATATAATGTTTAAGTATTTTAATATAATAAAAATTATATTTAAGATTGCAGTAATTTTTTTATGAAATTAACGTTAATGTATAAAATATATAATACGCATATATTTTATACAGTTTTTTTTTAAAAAAATTATTTTATTTTATTTTTAATATTAATTAGTTAGTAACAAATGTTATTTTTTATTTAATAAGTTAAATTTTTAAAATTTTAACCTTAAAATAGTATAATAATGTTATGTATAACAATTCAGTAAAGTATTTGTATATTTAATAGACAGTTGAGTATTTTATAAAAATTTTATTATTTTAAATAAATAATATATTTTATTTTTTAATATTTATATTCTTTTAAAAGTTATTCTTTATTTACATATAAAGAAAAAATTAAAAAAAATTGTAACTATTACATAAGATTAAAAAAATTTATATTTAATTAGTAAATTAAAAACAAATAATTTTTTTTAAATGTCTATTTATGACTTATTTAATACTTTAATTGATAATAATTTGAATTATTTATTATATTTAGTTATTAATATATAATTATATTATGTATAAATATAATAAAGATGACAAATTTAATTTTTTTATTATAAAAGCGGGCTTAAAAGATAAAAAAATTTTTCTATTATATATCTCCAGTAGGATCTATTAGACCAATCATTTTCATTTAATAAAATTGAATTATTTATGTATTGAGTATGTATTAATAATAAATTTTTTGCAAATATTTTATCATCAATAGCTAAAGTAATTTCAAAATTTAACCAAAAGCTACGCATATCTAAGTTAAATGTTCCTATTAAGCTTAATTGTCCATCTATTAAAATAGTTTTGCTATGTAATAAACCTTTTTTAAATTGATAAATTTTTACTCCAGCTATTAATAATTCACTAAAAAATGCGCGACTAGCCCATTGTACAAATATAGAATTGTTCTTATTTGGAATAATAATGGTTACTTGTACTCCTCTTTGAGCAGCAGTACAAATTGCATTTACTAATTCATCGCTAGGAATAAAATAAGGAGTAGTAAATGTTATTTTTTTTTTTGCAGAATATATTGATGTTAATAAGACTTGATGAATTAAACTTATTTTTAAATCAGGTCCAGAAGGAATAACTTGAATTGCAGAATAGTTTTTATTTAGTTGGTTAGTATATTTTTTTTTTTATTTAATAATTCAGAAAAAATTTCATTTTTTGTTTCTATTTCCCAATCACAAGCGTATATTATACTTATAATATATGTTATTGGGCCTTTTGTTCTAATCATTAAATCTACCCATTCTTGAGATTGAGTAGTTGAATGTGACAAAAATGGGTCTACTAGATTCATACTTCCAGTATACGAAATATAGTTATCAATTAATATTATTTTTCTATGTTGTCTTAAATCCATTCGTCTAAAAAATATTTTAAATAGATTTAATTTTAATGCTTCTACTATTTGAATACCTGAAGTTTTCATAATATTAAACCAAGGACTTCTAAAAAACTCTGTGCTTCCTACTGAATCGAGTATTAATCTACATCTGATGCCTCTTTTTGCAGATTTTATAAGTGCTGATGCCACTTCATCAGCTAAACCTCCAGGTTTCCAAATATAAAAAACCATTTCAATATTTTTTTTTGCTAAATGTATATCTCGAATTAATAATTTTACTGTTTCTATTGTGTTGTTTAATAATTTTAATTTATTTCCTTGAACAGCTTCAATACCTTGTCTATTTTTGCATAATTGAAACAATGAATTAGTTAAAATGCTAGTTTTTTTTATAAACATATAATTGCATTTTTTTAAATGATTGATCCAATTAGTGATTTTTTTTTGTGTAATATTATGAATAACAGAACGTCTTTGTCCTAAATATGATGTTCCAAAAAAAAACCAAATAAATACGCCTAATAAAGGTAATAAATAAATTATTAATAACCAAGCAATTTCTGAAGATACTGGTTTTCGTATTACCAATATCTGAATAGTAGTATTAATAATTAATAACCAATAACTAAATATTATTAACCACTTTACTAAAAAAAATGATGTTGTCATTTAATAAAATCCTGTATTTATTTTAAATATAAGCTAAATTTTTATAATTCCTGGAATATAAAATATATTCAATATATACATGTGTAATACATATGTATTTATATATTTAATAAATTTAGGAAAAAATAACATTTTATTAAATATTATTACTTATAATATAAATGTTAAATGTTTGTTTAATATGTTTAATATATGTACTATTTTAATCATTTAAAACGATTAAATTTTTTTGTACATATATTTGAAACAATAGTTTATGAATTATATTTCATAGTAAATATACTTATTAAGAATTTAAAAATTTCTATAACTATTTATTTAACAAGTATATTTTCTAGGTTTTCCAAGGCTATTTATAGCTACGAAAATAAATGTTGATTTTGTAGTACAATATTTTATACCTATAGGTTTTGAAGTGATTTTTTTAATCCACATTTCAACATTAATAGTTATAGAACTATTACCTGTATTAACTAGTTGAGCATAACAACTTACTAAATCTCCTACATTTATAGGTTTTATAAAAATCATTTGATTTATTTTGAGGGTTACTACTTGTCCTTTAGATATTTCTTTTGCTAAAATAGCACCCCCTATGTCCATTTGAGACATTATCCATCCACCACAAATATTACCATTAACATTAGTGCAAGCAGGTGTAGCTAATGTTCTTAAAACTATTTTTCCTCTGGGTTTTTGGTATGTTAGTTGTAACATTGATGTTCACTTATAATATATTTAATATAGTAAAAATTTACAATTATTTTAACATATATATTATATATAGAAAATTTCCTAAAGAGAATATTACAGTTATAATAGTTAATACAAATACTTTAAAAAAAATCCAAGTATTTTCTGATAAGTAGTAAGCAATATAAAAATTAATTAAACCGCACATCATAAAAAAAACAGACCATATTAAATTTAATTGATACCACAAATGTATAGGTAAATTAATATGTTTTTGAAATAAATATTTTATTAAAGGTGTATGGGCACAGAATTGACTTAATAACAATATTAATGACAAAGTACAATATAGTATGGTTATTTTTAATTTTATGAATAAAGTATTATGAAATAACACAGTGGATGTGCCAAATATACAAATAAGAATAAAACTAATTAAATTTAATATACTACATTCCCTGTAAACAATATAATTTATTATTAATGTCATAGCTGATGTAAAAATTAATACTTCTGAGGCTATAAAAATGTCATATATTTTATAAAAAATAAAGAAGGATAACATTGGAACAAAATTAAGAAATTCTTTCATAATATTAGTCTTAATAGTTTTTAAATAATTTTAAAAGTAGGTAGTAACATATAGAATCTACATAAATATATAATTAATATGCTAGTAATTAAATTTATAATAACATTTAGTGTTAACATTAGTATATTTTCTGGAATAAAGGTAAAAATTGAATGTATTATAAGCAATATAAACTTGAAAAACAACCAAATAATAATAGGAGATATTAGCATTTTAATAGCATTGGTAGTAATAATAATACTATTTTGTAAAGATTGTAGTATGTTCTTTTTTTCTGTTATTAAAATTATTGGAGATAAAGCACATAAAATACAAAATAAAATACCAGGAATTATTAATAACATAAAACCTAATTGAATTATACAAGTAATTAATAAAATCAATAAAAATAGATTAGGAAATATAGATATACAATCTTGAGCTAGCAAAAAATAGTCAAAGGATTTATTAGTGCAAATAATATGTACAAATGTAATAGTACTATATGCTAATAAAGCATTGCCTATTAAGGAAGAAACACTGCGTATTATAGAATATTTAAATAAAATTTTTTGTTGTTGTTGATTCATTTCTTTTATTAAACCAACAAAAGAATGTGAATGTAAATATTTATTTGTGCATATATGATATATATTACTTATATCTGGTATGATTAAATAATCTATATAAGAAGTGATACAAGCTGTGCACAATGATATTAAAAAGATAAATTTCAATTTTTTATAAAAAAAATGAAAAGTATCATGGTACAATGAATTTCCTACAATAGACATATAATTTCCTTCAATAAAAAAAATTAAGCAATTATGATATTTTTCTATATGTTATATTTTTTTGTGGAATTTTTTAGTATTTTAATAAGTTCATTTATTTTTTTTATCATTAGTAAATTCTTATTATAAAATTGTTCAATTTTACGTATAATAACTGAACCACATATTACTCCAGACATTCCAGATAAAATTACATTTTTTACTTGCATAGGTGTATGAATTCCAAACCCTTGTATTAATGGAACAGATGCAAGTTGATGGAATTTGTGTACAAAATGTTTAAGATTTGATTGTATGATATGTTTATAACCAGTTACTCCAGCACAAGATAATATATATATATAGCTATTTGAGTAAGATGAAATTTTTTTTATTAAATCTATATTAGCATTTGGAGGGCAAATAAAAACGGATGATATTTTTTGATGACACGCTTTATTTTTAAATGCAGAATATTCTTCTATAGGAACATCGGCAATTAAAACAGAATCTACACCAGATTGAGCACATCTATAGTAGAATTGCTCTATACCATAATTAAAAATTATATTAGCATATACTAACAATCCTATAGGTAACATAGGATGTTTTAATCTAATATAATTTAACATTTTAAAACATTGATTAAGTGTAATTCCAGATTTAAAAGCTCTAATATTAGATTCTTGTATTATAGGTCCATCAGATAACGGGTCTGAAAATGGAATACCTATTTCTATAGCATCCGCTCCTGAAAAAATAACATTATCAATAATTTTTAAAGAAACATTTATTGAGGGATCACCTAAGATTAAAAAAGGTATTAAACAACCTTCTTTTTTTTTTCGTAATAAACGAAATAATTGTTGGTATCGATTCATTTATCACCTTTATTATTGTTTAAATAATTTTGTACGGTAAAAATGTCTTTGTCTCCTCTACCAGACAAATTTACTACTAATATTTGTTTTTTTAAAGGATTTTTACGCATTAATTTTATTGCATAAGCTAATGCATGAGATGATTCTAATGCGGGTATAATACCTTCTTGTTTGCACAAAATTTCGAAAGCATTTATGGCTTCTTTATCAGAGATTGATACATATTTAGCTCTTTTAATATGATTAAGCCAAGCATGTTCAGGACCTACTGAAGGAAAATCTAATCCAGCTGAAATTGACCACGATTTTTTAATTTGACCATCTTTTGTTTGTAAAATAGGAGATTTCATTCCAAAATATATTCCTGTTGCTCCATGTTTTAAAGCTGCTCCATGAAATTTTGTATTTATTCCTTGACCTGCAGGTTCTACTCCTATTAGTAACACTTTATTATTAGTAATAAAATTAGAAAATATACCAATAGCGTTTGATCCTCCTCCAACGCATGCTATTATTGCGTCTGGTAAAGTACCTTCATATTTTATAATCTGTTTTTTTGTTTCTTTACCTATAATACTTTGAAATTCTTTAACTATTGTTGGATAAGGATGAGGTCCAGCTGCTGTTCCTAACATATAATGAGTCGTAATATAATTTTCTGACCAATCTCTTAATGCTTCATTACAAGCATCTTTTAATGTTTTAGAACCACTATTAACCGGTATAACAGTAGCTCCCATTAATTTCATTCTAAGAAGATTTAAAGATTGCCTCTCTATATCTTTTGATCCCATGTAAATTTTACATTTTAAATTTAATCGAGCGCATATAAGTGCAGTAGCAACACCATGTTGTCCTGCCCCAGTTTCTGCAATAATTTCTTTTTTACCCATTTTTTTTGCTAACAATGCTTGTCCTAATACTTGGTTAGTTTTGTGGGCTCCTCCATGTAATAAATCTTCTCTTTTAATATATATTTTAGTATTAGTACCTTTAGTAATATTTTTACATAAAGTTAAAGGAGTTGGTCTTCCTGCATAATTTTTTAATAAATTGGATAATTTTTTTTGAAACGTGATGTCTTGCCTTGAAGATACAAAACATTCTTCTAATTGGTATAACGCTGGCATTAATATTTGTGGAACGTACATTCCACCAAAATGTCCAAAGTAAGGATTTAGTAACGTCATTATTTTTCTCAGTATATTTTATTTGAAATATAATATGTATTATTTTTAGTAATATCTTAATTTTTTAAACACTTCAAATATTTTTACAGCACTTTTAATTCCTGCAGTAATTTCTACTCCGGAATTAAAATCTAATCCAGAAAATCCTAGATAAGATGCTGTAACACAGTTATTTAAGTTTAGTCCGCCAGCTAATAAAACATTGTTAGGAATTTTATTAACTAATAATTTCCAATCAAATGTTTTACCACTTCCTCCTATATTATTATCGTAAATATATTTGTGTACATGATTCATTGCATATAAGCAAATTTTATTTTTAATTCCCACTGACTTCCATATATGTATTGTATTAGGTAATTTTAAAGCTAATTTATTAATATATAATTGGTTTTCAGATCCATGTAATTGTACTGCATATAAATTTAAATTTATAGCATAAAATATGACTAAATTTATTTCTTCATCTTTAAATATTCCAATATATCTTAAATTTTTTTCTTTAATAATTTTTTTTGCTATATCTAAAGAAATATATCTTGGAGATGTTGGTACAAAAATCATACCTCCATAAATAGCTCCAGCATTTGCAGATATTTTACTATCTTCAGGTTTGGTTAAACCGCATATTTTATTTTTTCCTAAAATTATTTTTTTTATAGCTGTATTAAGATCGTTTTGTTTCATTAAATGAGAACCTATCAAAAAGCTGTTTACTAATTTAGTAAATTTTCTTATATATTTATAATTTGAATACCCAGATTCACTGACTATAGTTGTAGTTTTAGGCAATAAAGGTGCCATTAATTTTGTTTTATGCATATCAATAGTGAGATCATTTAGATTCCTATTATTTATTCCTATAATATTGCATTTTAGATTAATAGCTCTTTTTAATTCTTTTTTATTATTAACTTCAGTTAATATATTCATATTCATAGTTTGTGCAACCGAAGCAAGATGTTGATAATCACAGTCATTTAGTACGGATAACATTAATAAGATAGCATCTGCTTGATAATATCTAGCTAAATAAATTTGATAAGGGTCAATGATAAAATCTTTACATAATATTGGTAAATTTGAGTTAGAACGTACTATTGATAAGTAATTAAAATCTCCTTGGAAATATTGAGAATCAGTAAGTACAGATATAGCAGAAGCGTATTTATTGTATACTTTAACAATTTCTATAATATTAAATTTTTTTCTAATAGTCCCTAAGGAAGGTGATGCTTTTTTTATTTCTAAAATGTAAGAAGGACGAACAGCTTGCAGAGCATCAATAAAATTTTTATTTGTTTTAGATATTTTATAATGAAAAGTGTTGAAAGGTTGCGTTTTTTTTCTATTATAAATCCATTCTTTTTTTGATTGTAAAATTTTTTTTAGAACTATATTATTCATAATTAATTCCTACTAGTTAATTTATTAACTAAATTATATGCTTGACCACTTCTAATTATTTTTAATGCATATTTAGTATTTTCTTTTAAATCTTCGTTTCCAAACACTTTCATTAAAATAGCTACATTAACTGCAATTATTTCTTCATGAATGTGAGATCCTTTTCCTTTTAATACATTTATAGAATCTTTTACTTTTGTATGAAAAGAATAATTTAATGTTTCTTTAATTGCATGTGAATATAGACCAAAATCTTTTGGAAATAATTGATAATTATAAATTTTTTTATTTTTTAATTCTGTAACATATGTTTTTGAATGTAATGTAATTTCATCAGTATTTGCACTATGAATTAATATAGCACGTTGATAATGTAATTTTTTTAATATTGTAATCATTGGAATCATTAAAGATTTTTTATATACACCTATGACCGTTAATAAAGGAGAAGAAGGATTTAATAGCGGTCCTATTATATTAAATAATGTTCGTGTATATAATGTTTTTCTGACTTTAGCAGCATGTTTAAAAGAATTATAATATAGAGGTGCTAATAAAAAGCAAATGTTAAATTTTTCTAAATTTTTTTTTGATATTTCAGAAGATACATGTACATTAATACCTAATGTTTCTAAAAAGTTAGAAGACCCAAATTTTCCACTAATAGCATAATTACAATGTTTTACAATTTTATAACCGCAAGTAGCAGCTACAATCGCGCTAATAGTGGAAACGTTGATATTATTTTTATTATCCCCTCCAGTTCCCGTAATATCAGAAAAAAAATAGTTACTTAAATCTGGAAAAAATTTTTTATAACGTATACATGATTTTACTGCTCCTAATATTTCGTCAATAGTTTCTCCATGCATTTTAATTAAAATAAGAATTAATGCTAAATGAACATTATTTACCTTATTAGTATTAATTAAATTAAATAGATTATAAGATTCTATTTCACTTAAAGGTTGCAATTGATATAGTTTATTTAATATTTTTTTCATATATTTCCTATTATAGTGTTTTTATTCAATCATTTAATTTTTTTAGAGTATTAAAATTTTTTAATTGTTGTTGTAAATATTTATTTTATATTAGAAAATTAATTAATAAACGTTGTTTAAAATATGATGCATATTATTATAAAATAATAGTTTTTTAATAATTGTTAGAATAATGAAGATATTTTGTATATTAATAAAGTTACTATTTTAGTAGTTTTTTTAATTATTATTAAAAAAGTTAAAATTATCAACGTACAACTAATATATAATTAATTTTGTATTTTTGAAAAGGGACGTGTTAAATATGCGTATATTAAAATTAATTTTATTGTTCATAATAGTTTCTATTACCTGGGGAACAACTTGGATTGCTATGAAAATAATAGTTGAAACAATACCTCCTTTGTTTGCTACAGGCATGAGATTTTTATTGATTTCTCCTTTGTTATTAATAATATCTTACTTAAATGAGGTACCTCTTTTGTTTCCATTAGGAAAAAAAAAATTACAGATGTTGATAACTATATTTTATTTTTTTATTCCTTTTACTTTAATGTTATATGCTGGTACTTATATTAATTCTATTTTATCATCAATGATGTTTTCTATTATGCCTATAGTAATTTTAATAGCTTCATGGTTCTTTTTAAAAGAAAAAATTTTTTTAATTCAAATATTAGGAATAACATTAGCTATTGTGTCATTAATTACTTTATTAATAATAAAATGTGACTTTAATAATTATTACGAATTAAAGGGTATATTTTCTATTATATTAGCAATATTAAGTCATGCCTTTATTTATATTCAATGTAAAATTAAATGTTGTAATATTTCTGTATTTACTTTTAATACTTTACCATCTTTAGTTTCAGGAATTATACTTTTAATTTTATCTTTAATAATTGAACATCCTTCTTACCAAACATTTTCAATAAAATCTATGTTAGCATTATTTTATTTATCTAATTTTTCCGGACTATTTGGAATATTATCCTTTTTTTATTTACAAAAAAAAGTTAAATCATTTATTTCTTCTATAGTTTTTTTAATTTTTCCATTAATTTCTATTACTTTAGAAAAATATATTTATAAATATAATATTTCTAAGAATGAAATATTAATAATTATTTTTTTAATAATAGGTACATTATTAACATTAGCACCTAAAATTTTTGTATTTAAAAATTTAAAAGTCAAAAAATAAAATTTTAGAATAAATAATTATTATTAATATAAGTTTTAAAAAAAAATTTGTGATTATTTAATCAATATTTAAAATACATAATTGTGTACAAAAATATTTTAACGTCAGTTATTTTTAATGAATAAATTTTTTTAAAAGTAGTTAATAATTATAAATTGCTGTTTGTTTTTTAGTTAATTTAAATAACTAATTATTTTAAATAAATTTGCAGTTATGTTAGAATTAATAATCATATTTTTTAAAAAAATGTTATATGACAGAAAAAGTTCAAAAAATACTTTCTAACATCGGATATGCTTCTCGTCGTAAAATTGAAGAAATGATTGCATTAGGATGGGTTAAAATTAACAATATAAAAATTAACATAGGACAGCGTATTGATACACGTATAATACATACAATTACAATTAAAGAAAAAAATGTTTTTTTTATTAAAAAAAAAATATGTCGTACATTAATTTATAATAAACCATTAGGTGAAATATGCACTAGAAAAGATCCTAAAAATCGTAATACAGTATTTGATAATTTACCTAAAATAAAAAATTGTAGATGGATTAGTGTAGGTAGATTAGATATTAACACTAAAGGTCTTCTATTATTTACAACAAATGGAAATTTTGCTAATAATCTTATGCATCCTAAATTTAACATCTTTAGAGAATATTTGGTTCGCGTTTTTGGAAAAGTAAACATTCATCATATTCAATATTTAAATAATAGAAAAAAACAAATAAATAATTTATATACAAAATTTCAAAATATTATTTTTTACAAAAAAAATAACTCGAACACATGGTTTAGAGTATCTTTAACTGAAGGAAAAAAAAATGAAATTAGAAACTTATTTAAATCATTAAATCTTCAAGTTAATCAATTAATTAGAATTAGGTACGGTAATTTTCATTTACCAAGAAATTTATTGCCGGGACAATTTATTGAGTTAAAATAATTTTTTTATATAAATAAATATTTTTATATTTTAAAATTTTTTAACAGAAATGTTAAATACAATATACAATTATTTTTTAAAAATTTAGTATTTTATTTTTTTGTGTATATTCATTATCACTTTTGATTAAATGTCTTAACTTAGTTAGCATAATAATAGGATCAGCTAATGAATTTCATAATAAATTACTTATTTTTCTTGGCTAAAGTTATTACAATTTCACTTTTTATGTTTTTTGTAATTAGTATTGTTTTATTGTCTCAAATAAAAAAGAAAAAAAATGAGAAAAATATAAAATTTATTATTTTAAATAAGCAGTATAAACAAATTAAAAATCAATTTATTAAAATTAAGAAAAGTTATTGTTTAATAGGTTCTAAAAAAAATAATTATAAACGTAACATTCTAAAAAAAATAATATCTTTTGTATGGACTAAACGAAAAATTCAAAATACTATTAATCCTAATTTATTTGTTTTGCACTTTAAAGGAGATATGCAGGCAACAAATGTTAGTAGTTTAAGTAAAGAAATTACTGCTATTATTTTAATAGCAAAAAAAAATGATCAAGTTTTATTATGTTTAGAAAGTACAGGAGGAATAGTTACTGGATATGGTTTAGCAGCCGCCCAATTACAGCGTTTACGTAAAAGAAATATATATTTAATAGTTTCGGTTGATAAGGTAGCTGCTAGTGGAGGTTATATGATGGCATGTGTTGCTAATTATATTATTGCATCTCCTTTTGCAGTATTAGGGTCTATCGGAGTAGTATCTCAAATTCCAAATTTTAATAAGTTGTTGAAAGAAAAAAATATTGATATTGAACAACATACATCTGGTAAATACAAACGAACCTTAACAATTTTTGGAGAAAATACTAAAGAAGGACGTGAAAAATTTTGTGAAGAATTAAATATTACTCATGAATTATTTAAGAAATTTGTATATGAAATGCGCCCTCAACTAAATATAGAAAAAGTATCTAATGGAGAGCACTGGTTTGGTACTATAGCAATCAATAATAAATTAATTGACGAACTTAATACAAGTGACGAGTTTATCCTTTCTAAAATTGATAGTTTTAATATATTACAAGTAGTATATGTTGTACAACAAAGTTTTTTACAAAATTTTTTTTATAAAATACAAAAAATTGGAAATATTTTATTTTCTAAAATTAAATTTTAATTTAAAACATATTGTCAAATGTTTTTATAAATATATTTGTATAACATCAATAATAAAAAATATTATTTATTTTTTAATAAATAATTATTCAGTAATAAACGTGTGTATTTAATGTGTATTAAATACACAATTTTAATTGTAAATATAAAAAATATATTAGTAAGTATAATTTATATATTTATTATTCTTGTTTAGAGTAATTACAAAAATAAAATATTAATAATTTTATGTGATAAATTTAAGATATTTTTATTATTTAAATATGCGTAAAATTAAAAAATTAAGTGTTTTAAAATTAATTTATTTTTTAATAATTTTTTTGTGTTGAAATAATTAAATATATATTTTTTTAAAATTATTGTTGATTCATATATTATTTATTAAATTATTTTTATAAAAATTGTAATAAACAAAATATTTATGTTTTATAAATATGTTCTAATTAAGACAAATCTTATATTTTTTCAAAAATAAAAAATTTATATTATATACAACAATGTTAAAAAATACATATTATAAGTATTAAATACATTTACAAAAATGTTTATAATACTGATATTATTATTAATAATTAGTTAATATTTAATGTTTTAGACAAATATTTAATTGATTTAGATGAACCTATAAAAGTTATTATATGTTTTTTATTGGTATCGATATTAATTGGAATGTCTAAAATTACGCCTCCAGATTCTTTTACATATAATTCTCCAACTGAAAAACTCATATTTGTTTTTTTATAACCTATGAAACAATTTAACCTATCAATAGCTATATAAGCTAAATCTAATGATAAAGATCCGGTACATCGTACATTAATGTTAGACAAACATATTTTTTGTAAAATATGATTAAACATTATCCAATTTGTCATATTTAAAGCTTTTAAAAAGTTAGTACTAATAATTAAATTATTCACGTCATTAAAATGGACACCACATCTTACTCTATAGCCATTTAAAGTTGATCCTTGTCCTTTAACTGAACTAAATAATTCATTTTTTAAAGGATCATATATTACAGAAATTTCAATGTTGCCTCTATTATATACAGATATTGTTATACAAAAATGAGGAAACAATTTACTATAATTTAAAATACCATCCATAATGTTAATTACCCAACAAATATTTTTTTTGCTGATAGATTTATTACATAATCTTTGATGAATAACAGAATGTTTAGGATAAAATTTATATATAATATTTTCTATTGTTTTTTCTGAGTACTCAATTATTTTATTTATTAGTTTATAATAATGTGTTGTGTTGTGTTGAACAGGTTTATAAGTATCATAATTTTGAATAATAAAATTACCACCTTTTCTAATTGCTTTAATAGCTATATTTAAAATAGGATGCATTGTTAAATTTTCCTTAAATTATTTTATTAGAATTTATGTAACAATTTGTGCGAAATTTTACATACAATTAATTAATATTTGTTATTATTGTAATATAAAAAAAATAATAAGTTTTGTTATTTATTATATGATTTAAGTTATTAAGATAATAGTAATCACTAAAATAACTTAAAACATTTATTATATAATTTTATTGTAAAGAGACGAGAATTATGGATTTTCCAATATATAATATAACAAAAAACAAACAGAAAATTAATTTGTTAGATTTAAACTACAAGCAACTTCGTCAATTTTTTATCTCTATAGGAGAAAAACCATTTTGCGCCGATCAAGTTATGCATTGGATATACAATAATTATTGTGTCACATTTGAAAAAATGACTAATATTAGTCACCAATTAAAAAAAAACTTAACAATATTAGTAAAATATCAATTTTAAATTTTGTAAAACAACAGAAATCTATAGATGGAACGATAAAATGGGGCACTTTAATTAATAAAAAAATTGTAGAAACTGTTTATATTCCTCATAAAAATAGAGCTACTTTATGTATTTCTTCTCAAATAGGATGTTTATTAAAGTGTAATTTTTGTGCTACTGGGAAACAAGGTTTCAGTCGTAATTTAACTGTTTCTGAAATTATTAGTCAAGTATGGCAAGCTTTTAAATTCATTTATGTTAATAAACAAAGTAAATATCCAATTATAAAAAATATAGTAATGATGGGTATGGGTGAACCTTTATTAAACTTTAAA